>JAUNIU010000165.1:0-1411 GCA_030523265.1 Eubacteriales bacterium
CACGCTCATCATGGTCAAAACGTACCAGTGGCAATCCACCACCGTTATCCACCTGTGCAGATAACATGAAACGAATCTTCTCTAATGCTGCCTCCGGATCGGTATGAATCACACCCTGGATATCCTGTACGGTATCACGATAACCATATCCATTACGCTCACCACAGTAGATAAAGGAAGCGGCTCTGGACCAG
Source organism: Eubacteriales bacterium (assembly GCA_030523265.1). GTDB lineage: Bacteria > Bacillota > Clostridia > Lachnospirales > Lachnospiraceae > Butyribacter. The sequence goes on from JAUNIU010000165.1 coordinate 195, forward strand.
GTAAAGGTCAGGAAGCACTGATAAGCATTCCATGTATTAACCATACTGTTAAACGCAGGACTAGGTGTGCTGATATTAAAGTTATCTAACTTTGCATGCCAATAAGCCTTTAACTCATCAATCTCTTTATCACATACGGATACATCCTCATATGCTGCAATAATAGCATCCGCATCAGACTCTTTATAACGGCCTAAGATAAATGCCATGGTCTTGGTCTCACCCGGTGCGATCTCCAATGCAGTATGCAATGCACCACAACTGTTTTCATTGTAATTGCATACACCATCACACTCTCCACGCTCTACGGCCACTGGATTACCATAATCATGATACATACCGATGAAAGCTTCCTTGTCACCATTGTAAGAAGTCACCTTCTGACCAGCCAGCCCAAAGAAACGCTCCTTGCCATTGCTTCCATCCGGCCCCTTGTACCAGTTCGGATTGATCTGCTGATAAATCTTGTTACCACGGAAACTGGTCACAGTAGTACACAGAGAATACTGTAAGTTTACCTGATCCTGATTGTAGTTATCATCATTGGATAATTCTGCATAACCAAAGACAGAAATCTTACGAGGACGATCTGTCGTATTGGTTACCTTACAACACCATACCTCATAGACTTTATTGAGTGGTACATAGTACATTGCCTCAGAATGGATACCGGCATAATCTGCAAACATCTTGGTGTAGGCTGTTCCATGATGCACCTCACTCTTGTACTGCTCTAAATCCTTGCCAACCGGCTGCCAGGATGCGGACCAGAAATCCTTTGTCTCATCATCACGCAGATAGATATAGCGGCCCGGTGTATCATCGCTGTTAAAGTGATAACGAAGAATACGTCCATTTGCACCACTTTTGACGAAACTATAACCGCCCGCATTGTTTGAGATGATCGCACCATATTCCGGGGAACCCAGATAGTTACACCAAGGTGCCGGTGTGTTGGGTTTGGTGATGACATACTCTCTGTTTTCATCATCAAAGTAACCAAAATTCATAAGTTTGTCCTCCTTGAGTTCGTTATAATATAGAATTGCACCGCAAATTCCAAAACACAATCTGCCGGCCAACCCCTGTTTACATCACAATTAATCTTATTATACGGCATGGACGAACTCAGTTCAAGAACAATCGGTGCATTTTTTAACACTATTTTGATATTCCTGTTCCTATTCACGGTCATCTGGGAGATATCGGTACATTCG
>JAUNIU010000165.1:1511-5881 GCA_030523265.1 Eubacteriales bacterium
GCAAGCTTGCTTGTAAGAATGTACCGATATCTCCCAGATTGACAGCGAAAGCTGGCACTCCACCTCATAAGTAAAACATAGCTGCGCAGCAGCGACTGACAGCGCAGCTGGCAGGTTTTACGCATGTGCGTGGAGGACCGTGAAGCGGAACATCCTCTTTTTCCTGGATATATATTCGCACTTTCGGCAAGCTTGCTTGTAAGAATGTACCGATATCTCCCAGATTGACAGCGAAAGCTGGGGCACTCCACCTCATAAGTAAAACATTAGCTTCTGTTTTATAATATTCCCACCGCGAACCGATCAATCAGATCACAATGATACTGCCCCTGCAAGAACAGCGTCCAATCCTCATACTCTCCCCCATCTTGTTCTACCTCTTTCTGGTCTTCTTCGGCAAAGGGGTCCTTCTCTTTCATGGATTTCTTTTTCTTCGCCGCCTCTTCCCTGGTCTCAGGCAATCTGGCATACTGGCTGCTCTCATGAAAAGTTTTTACCTCATACTGTACCATGGCCGCCATATATTCTGCTGCCGGATCTCCCGCTTTATCCATGGCTTTTACCACTTCCATCTGTCCTGCTACCACCTGCTGCACTTCCTCTTTGGATTTACATGCCTTCAGGCGTTCCCGCAATGCCTGTCTTGCACGCTCTACCCGTACCGCAATCTCATACAAGGATGGATTATGAATGCGCAGATAATTCATCTCCTCCGAGGTAAGACGCTTACCGCTCTTTAACTTCGCCATAAGTCTCTGTTCGTACTCCTTACGCGCCTCATCATCCATCCCGTCTGTGGGATCTAACAGATGCGTTAAGATCTCTTTTTCTATCTCTCCGGCTGATTTTAACTGTTGATCAAGTGTGGAGTCTTTGACGATTGCAAATGCATTTTGAATAGAACTCATGATTTCCCTCCGTTTCCAACAGATAAGCGTTCCCCCCTGCCTTCCTATCACACCGCCCATCCACAAACGACAGATCAACAACGGGGTTCTGCCCACTTCTCTTTTTCACCTGCACATATCAATTCTGAATTATCACTGATAATATCGGCGCATTTCCGGAAAAGTCTTATGGGGTTATCATATTTCCACCCACTCCATCGAATATTTGCATTGCCATTACAGGCATATCGAAACCTGATATTTCTCTAACCAATAATTGATTTGCAATAGATACGCTAACATCTGCGGACCCGCCATCAACTGCCCATACCAAGGCTTTCCATAATCTTTCACACTATGAATAAACTGCATGGTTTTCTCCACATCCACAATCTGGCGAATCGGCGCATTCCGATCTTCCAAAATATGCGATAACCGCTCCCCCAATAACTGTTCATAATAGGGATCATAACTCTTTGGATACGGACTTTTTCTGCGGAATAAAATATCATCCGGCAGAAGACCTCTGGAAGCCTGACGAAGTACATTTTTTACGACACCATCTTTTGCCTTCATCTCCCAAGGCACATTGAAGATATACTGCACCAGCTCCCGGTCTGCAAAGGGTACTCTGGCTTCCAACCCGGAGTGCATGCTGGTACGATCCATGCGATTTAATAATGTCTGCATAAAGTAACGGATATTGAGATAGCCTATCTGCCGTCGGTTTGTCTCGATCTCATCCTCCCCTGGCAGGATCGCCACCTCCCGCACAGACTCTTCATAGACCTGCTGTACAAACTCTTCCATATGCAGTTCCTGCAACAATTCCGGTCTTAACAAAGTCTGTCTCGGAGACAGATCCGGCGTCCATGGAAATGTTCCGCAGTTTAAGAACTGTTCCCGGTGAAACCATGGGTAGCCGCCAAACACCTCATCGGCACATTCCCCCGTCAGCACGACCTTGTGGTTCTCGCTTACCAGGCGGCAAAAATGCACCAGCGAGGAATCTACATCCGCCATACATGGCATATCATGGGAATCTACCGAATCGTATAACAAATCAGCCTGTGTCTGATAATCACATTCCAGATAATGATGATCGGAATCCAGATATTTCACCATCTGATCCACATAAGGCCGATCCTGGGAGGGCTGAAATTCATTCGCCTTAAAATATTTTTGATTGCCGGTGAAATCAAAGGAATATGTCGTCAATCTCTCCCCCTGTTTCTTTAGTTCTCCGGCACATACCGCCGATACCACACTGGAATCCACACCACCGGATAAGAAGGTACAAATCGGCACATCCGATACCATCTGACGTTTGATCACATCCCGGAGCATTTCTCCGCTGCGCCGCACCGTTGTCTCATAATCATCGGTGTGGGGACGGCTGACCAAATGCCAATACTGCCTTTTTTGTACTCCATAACGGTTGACACTGAGAAAACATCCCGGCTTCACCTCGTGAAAATCCTGATAAAACCCAGACCCGGGGATTCGTGCCGGTCCCATGCCCAACAATTCATTTAGCGTCGCGCGATCTGCTTTTGCCTGCACACCCGGATATGCTAAGATTGCCTTCGGCTCTGATCCGAAGATAAACACTCCATTCTGCTCTGTATAAAAAAGCGGCTTTATCCCAAAGCTGTCCCGGTACAGGTACAGTGTATCGTGTCGTTCATCTAAGATCGCAAAGGCGAAAATGCCGTTTAGCTGCTCCACAAACTCTGGTCCGTATTCCAAAAAAGAAAGCAGGATTACTTCCGTGTCTGAAGTGGTCTGAAACCGCCAACCAACATTCTCCAGCTTCTTCCGAAGTGATCCTGCATTATATATTTCTCCATTGTATACAATCTGATAGGAATATTTCCCACGGCGTCTCGCCATGGGCTGACGCCCTTCCTTCAAATCACGGATGGATAATCTGGTATGTGCCAGACCCGTATGCCTGCTTAAGTAAACGCCTTCCTCATCCGGTCCACGGTGTCGGATACTGGTCTGCATCTGTTGTAAGATCTGTTCATATTTCTCACGGTTCGCAGTAAAATCTCCTGTCCCATCGTAAAATCCTGCAATTCCACACATAGCTGTCTCACCAAAATAGATAATCATGATATTGTATGCATCGGGACCGAATGTGTGCCCAAGGACCTCTCTGTATTTCTCACTGTAATTTATCAAGAATTGATTCCCCGATGGTGCCCTCCGGCATCTCCACACCAAAGTTATCCGCCACCGTAGCGCCGATCACCGCAAAGGTATCCCTCTCCGGCAAAGCCTCTCCATGCTCCATCGATGGCGAGTAGGCGATAAATGGGACTTTTTCTCTGGTATGATCGGTTCCTGTGTAAGTGGGATCATTGCCGTGATCTGCGGTTAGTATCACCAGATCATCTTCCCGTAAGACATCCAATAATTCACCCAGCTTCACATCAAAGCGTTCTATCTCCTCCCCATATCCGATGGGATTCCGTCTGTGCCCCCACAGCGCATCAAAATCCACCAGATTGGTAAAACATAGTCCCTGAAACTCCCGTCCGGCGATGGCGATCGTCTGCTCCATGCCGTGCACAGAAGACTTCGATTTATTGGATTCTGTCAGTCCCTCTCCGTCAAAAATATCGTAAATTTTCCCGACGGATATCACATCAAAATCTGCATCTTTTAATGCATTTAATACTGTCCTCCCGTAAGGCTTTAATGCATAGTCATGACGATTGGAGGTGCGGACAAATTCTCCGCGTTTTTTCCCCACATATGGTCTGGCAATGACTCTGCCCACCTTCCATTCATCCCGCATGGTAAGCTCTCTGGCAATCTCACAGTAATGATATAACTGATCTAATCCCATCGTCTCTTCATTGCCACAGATTTGCAATACCGAATCTGCCGAGGTATATACGATCAGGTGTCCCTCCTGAATCTCCTCCTCCCCTAATTCATCCAAAATCACAGTGCCACTGGCACTCTTATTGCCAATAATCTTACGCCCGGTGCGCTTCTCCAGTTCATCGATTAGCTCTCCTGGAAATCCCGTATCGGAAAAAGTCTGAAAAGGCTTGGTAATGTGCAATCCCATCATTTCCCAATGCCCGGTCATGGTATCCTTCCCCGTACTGCGTTCCCGCACTGCCATATACCGTCCCATGGGCTGTGCTGCCGGTGCCACACCCGATACCGGACGGATATTTGCCAGTCCCAGACGTTGCAAATTGGGAATATGCAGTTGCATTTTCTCGGCTATGTGCCCCAAGGTGTCCACGCCGATATCACCATATTCCTCTGCATCCGGCATCGCCCCGATGCCCAAAGAGTCCAATACAATCACAAAAATTCTCGAATACTTCCCCATACGATCACCAACCCTTTCTCTCTGCCTTACCGGAATCTAACCTGTAATTTCCACACTCCCGACCTAACAATATTTTTAGTTTTGAACTATTTTTCATGTGAAAAGGCCATGCTGCTTATAGCAGC
>JAUNIU010000166.1:0-1214 GCA_030523265.1 Eubacteriales bacterium
GTCCCCTTTAATTTTTTTTGATTCCATGCAATGCCGCTTAGTCGTCCCTTGTCATTCCATGTATAGCAGGAAGCGTTGATATCTTTAGGTACTGTGGCACCTGCCTTTTGCTGTTTTTTAATGAGTTGTTTTAAAGCTGCCACGTCAGAAGCATTTTTCTTTATTACCGTTACCTTACAAGTATATTTTTGGTTTCCCATTTTGGCAGTAATCGTTGCTTTCCCCCGCTTTATTGCCCTTACGTTTCCCTTCTTTGTAACGGTAGCAATCTTTTTCTTACTGCTGTCCCATGTAATGTTTTTATTCTTTGGAGTATTTTTTAATGTTAATTTCGAGGTTTTGCCTACGGTCAGTGTGAGCGATTTTTTGTTTAACTCCACAGCCTTTTTTTCAGCCGCTTTTATTGTATCAGGAACTGCAAGTGCGCCAATCAATGACATCATGATAACTATCATCACATTTAACTTTCGTATATTTTTCATTTGAATCTCCCCCAATATTTCCCTCAGATTTTTTGTATTTCATTATACTACAATCTTTTTTGATAAACAAGGAAAGGACATAGAATGGTCGCCAGTCTACGGAAAGTCAAATACGAGTTTTACCATTTAGACTACTAATTTTGGATAGTTCATGGTTTAAGTAGTGAATTAGACTATAATTGTTCCGAAAGTGCGGATCCGGAATCCAAAAGTTTTATGGAAACAAAAAAGAACTGTGAAAAAGGTGTATACAGTGATGGTGTAAGGAATGGGAGGAAATGTCTATGAAAAAAATGTGTGCTATTTTGTTAATGATGTCTATGATTATTTCTGTTTTGCCAGGAAATTTGGCTTTTGCGGCAGAAAGCAAGGTGGTCTCAAGGTTTGAAGGAACTGGATATGAGGTGTGTTTTACCGTGGACAGCCAGTGGAGCGGAGGGTTTCAGGCAACAGTACAAATACAGAATACCGGAACGGCTAAGATAGAAAACTGGTGTCTTGGATTTGAGATGCCAGGGAGTATACAAAATATCTGGAATGCCAAAATCGATTCTCAGGAAGAAAATAGGTATGCGATCAAAAATGTAGGCTGGAATCAGGACATTGAAACGGGAGAGACTGTTAGTTTTGGCTTTATAGCGGGGTCAGGATTTGAAGATTGTCCGCAGGAATATTATATGCAGAGTGAAAGAATTCTTGCCGATACAGATCGCTATACGATGAAATATACCA
>JAUNIU010000166.1:1224-5849 GCA_030523265.1 Eubacteriales bacterium
GTGACTGGCAGGAGGGATTTAATGGGAATATTGAAATAATTAATCGTTCGGAAGAATGTATTGAGGATTGGCAGATGGAGGTGGATTTTGACAACCGGATTGACACTATTTGGAACGCAGAGATTATAGAGCATACGGGCAATCATTATATCATTGGTAATAAAGAGTATAATCAGAATATACAGCCCGCTGCATCCATTCATATTGGGTTTACCTGCAAAACGGGAGATTGTCAGAAAGTACCAAAGAACTATCAAATAGTATGTTCCGACACGGAAGTGGCAGAAGTGGAGGAGGAGACAGAAGAGCCGGAGGTAGGAGTAGATAATGCAACGGATTATGTTTATATTGATTTTCAGGCAGGTAATACCTATGATTCGGTGATTGAGGATGTTACTTTCGTCAATGATGCAGAGGATCGGATGCAAGTGACATGGGAGTCATCGGATGAGAGTGTTGTCACCCGGGAAGGAAAGGTGTTTCGTCAGGATCAAAACAGAAAAGTGATTATTACAGCGCATATATTAATCGATGGACAAGAACTGGTGAAAGAGTTTGCATTGGTAGTGATGGAGAAAATTAACATCGATACTGCAAATATGAAAGACTATAGTGTGGATGAACTGAAAACATGGAATCAGGGAGATGAGGATTATTACTGCGAAATCAATGATTTCGGTTATCTTCAGACACTGTATGGGAAATACAGTACCGTGAAAGTGGATTCTTATGAGGCCGCTTTGTATTCCCTGTATCATATTAGATCAGCACTGGGAATCACCAATCCTTTTACGGAGTTACAGGTCTATGATATCTATACCAGTGAGGATGGGTACACTTTTCATTTCCGGCAGGTGTATGAGGGAGTGGCAGTATTTTCCAACGAAGTGACAGTATATGCAGATGAGAATGGCAATACCAGTTATATCCGATCCAGCTATTATCCATTTCCGGAACAGGTGGATATCCATCCGAAACATTCCTATGATTATATCAGGGCGCAGTTTCAAAATAGCCATCCCATGTGTGAAATTCACGATGAGGAAGAACAATTATGTTTGATTAATTATTATGGTCATGTAGATTTGGTCTGGAGTCTCTCGGCGTATTTTCCGGTGGATGAGGAGGAGATTGCACAGGGAGAAAACCAGTTTTTATTGGGAGCCACCGATGGTGAGATGAAATATCATGTCAATCTGACGCAATCAGAAATGAATGCAAAGGACCTCAGAGTGAGCGGAACGGATTTGGAGGGGAATAGGCGGAGATTTGCGGTCCAGAAAAAGGTTAGAAAAAAACTGTTTGGGAAAAAAATTAAGTATTATTTGCAAAGCAATAAGCGACGGATAGAGATCCATAATGGAGAAAGTACATTTGTTCCAACAAATGAAATGCTAAAGAAAATAAATGACTATCATATTTATGAGACTGATAAAAAAGATAGTTGGAGTCAGGAGTGTGTCTCTGCCATGGCAAATATGGAGAAGATATATGATTACTTTTTCTCCACATACAGGCGGTATTCCTATAATTGTGCGAAAAGTAAGCGCAAGGGGAAGCAGATAAAATTATATATTCATACGGGTTTTGGTGATAACCTGCGATGGGATAATTTACAGAAAATCATGGTGATCGGGGAAGGAACCGGAAAGTCCAATAAGAGATGGCGAAGGAAACGGGATAACCAGATCAAATATAAAGATGGGAAACGAGTAGATGATGCCTATCATTTCAAAGCTGTTCCACTGGCGGTAGCGGATGATCTAATGTGCCACGAGTTTGCGCATGCGGTGTTCTTTAATAAGAATATGCCCCGATATCCCATTAGCAAAGGTTTTTATGTGTCTTATGGAGTATATGGTATCTTGAATGAGGCCTATGCCGATATACTTGCCTGCTGTTATGACGAAAATTGGACCATGGGAGAAAAGGCAGCGCAGGATCCCAAATGGCCGGTACGTGACATCACGAATCCGTCCCGCACGAAATGTGCAACGAAAATCAGTGAAGGTGACAGCTTCTATATTGATTATACGGATTTTAGCAATGATGGTGGGGGCATGCATGCCAATAGTACCATTATTTCCCATATATTTTTCCAGTTAAAGGAGAAGAGCGAATTATCTTGGGGTGCATTGGAAAAGGTATGGATGTACTCTGTGAAGCAGATCGGATATGATCTCGATGCTGACTTTTGGGATGTAGCCCTTAATTTGAGAAAGTCTTTAAGAAAAAGAAAACTAGTGGATGAAATCAAGGAGTTGGATAAACTTTTGGCAAAGGCAGGAATTACAGAGGAAATCTGCAATAAGCATTATAGCAATTATATGAAGGCGAAGGATCAGCAGTGTTATTGTAGTGCATATTTTTGTGACGAGGTGTCTTTGCAGGGGAAAGTGGTTTCTGCCGACCAAACTATGAATCTTTCGGTTCAGAAAGCACTGGATCAGGTAACACTTCGGGTCATGGATGATGATAACAAGGAGTTATCCTATATGAATACCAGCCGAGATGGTATGTACGAGGGGAAGGCTGCTATCCGGGAAAAGTATTGTGTCCGTTTACAGAGAAAGGGATATCTCGATGAGATCATGTATGTGGCAGATATTAATGAGGTGTTGCAGACGGAGTATTATTGTGATACCGTGAATTTGATACCGGAGAAGTTCGGCGGGACCGGGGGCGCATCGGGGAAAATTGCGGATGCCACGGATGCAAAAGGAGTGGGAGGAATCAGACTGGTGGTTCGCAAGGGCATCAATAATATTTATACTGAACCGATACAGGAGATCGCAACCGATGCGCAAGGCAATTATCACATTCAGGATCTGGAAGCAGGGAATTATTGCCTGGAAATCCTATCTTCTCCTGCATCTTCCTACATCAATACATACTTTAATATTGTAATCTTGGGTGGATGTAACATAGGGGAGCAAAATGGTGTGGTATCTCCGATGATGGGAGAAAGCCAAATGCGGGTGGTACTGACCTGGGGAGAGACACCGCGGGATCTCGATGCACATATGTGGTGTACTGTGTCAGGGGATGAAGGGCATGTATATTATAAGAGTAAAACCTATTCTTCTAAGAATAAACTTCTGTGTCAACTGGATGTGGACGACACCAGCAGTTACGGTCCAGAAACCATCACACTTCGGGACGATATCACAGGAACGTATCGGTATTATGTGTATAATTATTCCGACGAAGATGAGTTTGGGGGATGTGGTGCTGTGGTCAGGGTGTATCTGGGCGGCACTGCACATCCGGCATATACGTTTCATGTACCATCCGGTCAGGGGCGTTATTGGAACGTGTTTACATATCATAGTTCCACCGGAAGAATACAGGTGATGAATGAAATGGCAGAAAAAGCTTTATAGGCGGTTTTGGAAGGAGATGGGAGGAATATGAAAAAGAAAATTGGTCTAATGGCGATAATAACTTATCTGTGTCTGGTGATTCTCATACAAATTATCTATCATGTTGAAATTCAAATGTGGATATCTGATGATTGGCTGATAGCAGATCGTTTCGTAAATTGTTTTTGTTTGATTAACTATTTTCTTGTGGTTTATCTGTTGTTAGACCGAAAATATTATTATGAACTTGTCCAGCAACAAGAAAAAGACAAGGTGCGTCTCTGGATGGGATTAAATATTCTTTGTCAGATAGGAATGATTTTTGTATATTTTATTTTATGGATTGGGTACACCGATAGGATACGAGAACCTTTGGATATACCAATAAGATGCGTATATAATTTTCTAAGTAATTCATCAATTTATGTGAATGTACCCACGTGGGAGATTGATTATTGGGATGGTATTATTTTGCTTATTATTTTGTCACCGATTGTATTATCTTTTTTGATATATATCATTCATTTTTTTGTACGATATATACAGCTTAAACAGGAGAGTTGTCTTAGTAGAATTTGGAAATGGTGGAATTACATATATATTATCTGTGTGATATTATTGATTTCTTGGGTATACGATGTACAACAAGTTTATGATACAATTATTCATATTCCGATACATTATGTCCTTCCAAAGTGGCTTTTACCGTAGTCATGAAATGCATTATCTATAGTTTTGATGATAAGGCACTGTGCAATGTAGAGACTACAAGTGATGGATGAAATAGCAGAAAAAGCTTTATAGGCGGTTTTGGAAGGAGATGGGAGAATATGAAAAAGAAAATTGGTCTGATGGCGATAATAGCTTGTCTGTGTCTGGGGATAATCATGTTAATCCTTTATCTGATAGAACTTAGGACATGGATACCTGAAGAATGGCAGGAGATAAGCATGTGGGTTAATGCAGGGGCAAATTATACGGGTGATCCGGGTTATCTTATGACAATGCATTATCCAAGGCAAGTTGCGGATCATTTTGTGGCATGTTTTTTGGGTATCTATTATCTCCTCTTTGGATATTTGCTGTTTGAGAGGAAACATTATTGCGGATGTGTCCGGCAGCAGGAGAGTAATAAGATCAGACTGTGGATGGGACTGGCGGTGTTATGTCAGATCGGGGTGGTGTGCGTATATGCTTTTCTGTGGCTGGCATATACCGATGTGCCACAAAAACCGGCAAGCACACCGAGATATGTTATTTATC
>JAUNIU010000167.1 GCA_030523265.1 Eubacteriales bacterium
GATATACTTTTGATTTTATAAGCAATACTGGTTTCACCATCAAATTATGGACTTGAATATACTTTTGGGTGATGTTACACTAAATAAATAGTAAACAAAGTTGATGTAACACTATCTAGTGAGAAAGGAGTCTCATTATGATGAAAGTATGGAGAAGAAGAGGTAGCGTGTTGCTTTTGATTGTTGCATTAGTGACTGCAGCAATACCTGTGGGGACACAACAAACGCTTGTACAGGCAAAGACAATGGCATTAACCAAACAGATGCCTTCCAGAGCTTTGCAGCCCACAGGAGACCTGTCTTATAAGACCCTGAGATATACCAAGGAGTCTGCGGAGGCAGTAGAGTGTACCCAAGTGAAAAGCACCGCGACGAAACGCAGGAGAGGTACGGTACAAAATTTACAATTTGCATCGGCATCCTGTGAGGATCAGTACGGCTATGATCAATTGACGTCCGCGCAAAAGCTGCTTTATGCAGATGCATGCAGTGCTTTCGAGACCTATGTCAGCAGCAGTACATATCAAACGGTGGATTATACCACATCCAGCAGTAATTATGATGCGGATAATGATGTCTATATGGCGTTTGCTATGGCAAAGTCCTTTGAAGATTATGGATTGACCACCACACAGGGTTTGCAGGTGTATTTTACCATCCGTCATAATAATCCACAGTATTATTGGATTGATACCGCATTTTATCCCACAGCAAAACGGCTGATCGTGCTGATTAATGATTATTATGTGAAGGCGGCTGACCGTAAGGCGGCGGAAAGCCGAATATCCAAGGGGATAGACCAGTATGTACAGGTTGCCGAAAAATGTTCTACTACTTATGAGAAAGTAAGAACGGTTCATGATATGCTGATTGACAATGTGGAATATGCATATAAGAGTGGGACAACGCCGGAAACGGCGATCTGGGCACATAATTTAGATGGCGCGTTTTCCAATAACTATCAGAACGGTCCGGGAGTGGTATGTGAAGGATATGCCAAGACGTTTGAGCTGGTGCTGAATGAGCTGGGGATCGATAATGTCTATATCGTAGGAACTGCCAGCGGTGGCGGTCATGCATGGAATGCTGTCAAACTGGATGATGGAAAATACTATTATGTAGATGCCACATGGGATGATGCCACGAAGGGAAATAACGATGGCAGGAAATATACGTATTTCTGTGTTCCGAAGACATATTTCCAAAAGACGCATACTGCGTATAAGTCCACATCTACTGCGATTGCGAAATGGCTGTATGCATTACCGGCGAATCTGGCAGATACGATGGAAGGAACCTATTATACCCGTTATGAGTCTTATCTGACGGGGATCACTTCGACGGATGAGGCGAAAAATGTCATTAGGAAGGCGGCGGCTGCGACGCCATCTACATATTTACATCTGTTGTGTGATACATCATCAACCAATTATGTATGTTGGGCATTGGGGGTATCCTCCTATCAGTCCTATAGTGGTCTGGGAAATGTGGTGATTGCACTGCCGGGAGAATATGGAATTACTTCTCCGGCTACATCTATTTCGTTGAATAAATCTACGGCGGCAGTAGACCGCGGCGTCTCGAATCAGTTGACACTGACGGCTTCCTTGTCTGCGGGATCGGATGATGTGGTACAGTGGTCTGTGACAGGGACAAATTCCCTATCGGCTGCCACAGGAAAGCAGACTACGATTACCTTTATGCAAAATGGTACGTTTACTGTGACTGCCACTGCATTACAGGGAAAAGTATCCGCAAAATGTACCGTAACCGTCACCAAGGGTGATCAGGTCAATGGTGCAGATGTTGTCTTATGGGCGAATGGGAAAACCTATGTCAAGAAGGAGCAGCTTACCACAACGTTAAAAGCGACGACCTGGGTCAATGCCAAAGGAAAGACACAAAAGGGCAAACTGGGATGGATCGTATTGAATGACGGAAATGCAGATTTACAGTTTAATACACAGAAACATACTCTGCTAACCAAAGCCGGGAAAGAGGACCGGGCGATGGCAACAATCACGGCGGCAGGACTGGTCACATTGAAGGAACCAGGTACTGTATATGCCTATGCATATGATACCGGCAGTTGTCAGGCAAGCGATCCCATCGAGATCTCTGTGTCAAGACAGGATATGCAGAAAAAATCATATACATTGGTACCAGACATAGCAGCAACTACATGGTATAATGCCAAGGGGAAAGCCCAGAAAGGCAAATTGCTTTGGGTGGCAAAAGCGCAGAAGACCAATATTTCCTTTGATCATACCAAGCATACATTACTGACAAAAGCAGATAAGACCGATCGGGCAGTGGGTACGGTGAGTGCCAAAGGTCTGGTCACTGCGAAGGGTGCCGGTAAATTATATGTGTATGCCTGTGATACAGGCAGTATGACAGCGGAGGAATTTGTCGTAGAGGTGAAAAATGCACCTTCTGGAATCAAGTTTTCCACGGTGGCGGGTTCCATTGACAAGACCGCCATCCAAAAGAAATTATATGTTACCGTGGATGGGACAGGATCGGTAAGTGATACAGATACCGCCTATGTGATAGGGACGATTGGGAATAAACTCAGTCAGCCTATCGATGAAGATACCACATATTCCGTAACCATACCGGAAAAATATCAGGATTATTTAACGGCAACGGTGGTAAAGGATTCATCCGGCGCATATGTTTTGATGGTGAAAGCAAAGAGTAATGCAACAACGCAGGCACTGAAAAAGCAGGCATCTGTCAGTATCAAGGTGACCTGTGATCAGAGTGTGCGGACTGCGTCCATTTCGGTAGCAGTATTACCAAAGGCGTGATTTCAAGGGATTCCAAGGGGATTCCAGACTGGAATTTGGTAATGGATCAGAAAATTTGAAATTTATGGTAATTTGTCTAAGGATTTTTCTGTTCTATGCCGATATATTTTCTATAAGCAGGTAGCATTGGTCTGCCTGTGAGGGTGTAATCATATCATAAAAAGAAGCTTTATGTTATGAAGGCATGGGAAAGGAGCCCTAAGTTACATTTCATTTACAAGGAGGTAATAACATGAGAAAAATTTTAACAGGCGCATTTGTGCTGGCTATGGCAGCAACAGTACAGATCGGTGCTTCAGCAGTAGGCGCATCTGCTGCGACTACAACAAACAGTATTGCAGATACTGCGGTTACCATCGATTATCAAAATCAGACATTGACAGTAAAGGATGCTTTGACAAATGATCTGGAGATTGGGTTTGGTATTGCCACAGTGAAGTTAGCAAAGGATAAGTCAGTGGCAAGTATCACTTCTCCGAAGGATACGGCATGGGAATGGTATGATAACGCATCTACCGGTGTTGTGATTGATTTATCTACACTTTCCAATACCAAGGATAATTATATTCAGATCATCGGTGATAAGAAGACCGAGCCGTTGACGATTAAGATTCCGGCTGTCAAGACAGCAGTAATGGGAAGCTATGATGGAGCAACTGGTCAGGTTACTGTAGTGGACAATACGGATAAGAATAATCCAGAAACGATTACAGGCTTAGAGTATAGAACGCAGTATAGCGGCTGGGCTACTTATACGGCTGGTACCACAGATTTATCGAAATATGCATATCGTGGTGCTGCTTTAACATTCCGTCAGGCAGCATCCGCAAGTGAGCTGATCAGCAAAACGACTAAGGCTACGATTGCAGATACGACAGTTTATACTACAAAGACATTTCCTGGTAAGGAAGTGAAGGTATCGATTGCGAAACTTGCAAATGGTCCGAAGGTTACAGCTGATTATGTAAATGGAGTCTTTAAGCTTCCGGCAAATTGCCAGTACCGTATCACCAAGACTACAGATAAGGCATTGGGTGCATGGACAGATGGTTCTGCTAAGGCAAGTACATTAGAGACAGATATTACTGCGGCAGGTACGATTGAAGTTCGTACAGCAGCAGACAGTGTTAAGAAGAAAGCAGCATCTAAGGTTGGCAAGTTGACCTATGCTGCACAGGGTGCAGTGACTGTCGCTGGTAAAGTAGGTACTGCAAATGTTACTTCTGGTACAGCTGCTAATAACACAAAACTGTTATCGAACGATGTTTCTTTGAATAAGGCGGATACAGATGTAACCTGCGCATATGATGCTAAGAAGACAGGCGTTATGGTTACCAATAATACTTCCGCTGCATATCAGATCGTGGTAATGTCTGCGGATGTTACAACAGCACCGGAAGCGAAAGTGAAAGGTATCGCAGTAGCTGCCGGAAAGACAGTTACGGTAAAAGCAGCAGAGGGGCAGCAGTTATATATCCGCAAGGCAGGCGATGCTAAGACGGGTGTATGGTCTACAGCGTATATCGGATTGGGTACTGTTAAATTTCCTACCGAGTAATGGAAGATCAGATATAGAATAAGAGGATTGTTAGAGAGGGTTGCGTAAAGCAACCCTCTTATTATATGATAAGAAATAAGTAGTCGCTGTCCGGCGATTTCCCCTCTTATATACTTTCTTTGGGGGATATGCACTGGCGTGTAGACGAAAGGGTGGTTTATCGCTTTTGACAATAATATTCTAGGAGGGCAGATATATGAGGGCAGGAGATATGATCAGAGGTACGATCCGAAATACAAATAAGGTGGTTTTAATGTCGATGCTAGTCTTGCTGGCGTACCTGTGTGTAGGATGTACGAATAAAAACCAAAAGGATACCAAGTCGCAGACCCAAAAACAGAGCGGGAATCAAACGCAAGGCAGGGAAAGATTAGAAGTTGCCTATGATTCCAACTATGATGCCATTGGAGGGGAGGGTCTGCTATTTCAGATTGATGAGGAAAAGAAAGAAGCAGCGGTAATCAGCTATTATGATGTGGAGATGAAGAATCTGACTTTGCCGGATGTAATCGTTTATGAGGGAACGGAATATCCGGTGACGAAAGTGGGGGAAAGTACGTTTGAATCAGATCAGTCGATTCAAACCGTCACCTTTGGAAAGAATATCAAATCCATTGATGCCAGTGCTTTTTATGCGGCGGCTGCGCTGACAGACATTGTCTTACCTGATGCACTGGAATCCATCGGAGAGTATGCGTTTGCATCTTGTACAGAATTAGAACAGATCACCTGGGGAAAAGCAGTATCCTTTGTGGGAAATGCGGCATTTCAGGGAGATGAGAGCCTGAAAACTCTGGAACTGCCAGGGACAATCACGGATTGGGGAAATGAGGTCTTTATGGATTGTATCGGTCTGACAGACTGTAGTTTTGATGAGGGGGCACAGTTGGTAGGGGAAGGGATGTTTTGTAATTGTTCCGCACTGACAAAAGTGTCGCTGCCGGATACCGTGACTGCCATTGGTGCAGAAGCCTTCTGGGACTGTGCTGAACTACGGGAACTCACCATCCCGGATACGGTTCTCATGATCGGTGACCGGGCATTTTATAGCACTGCGATCCAAACATTACGTTTGCCAAAGCGTCTATCTGGAATTAAACTGGAATTGCTGGAGGGGATGGCTGAACTGGAGAAAATTCAAGTGCCGGAAACGAAAGCATCCGAATATACAGATGTTTTTAAGAACTATGGTATAACCATTGATGCATACTGACATTTTGGACTTTCCCGATTTCTGTAACAGATAACTCGCGGTTATCCGTTGCTCTGCAACTTTTACCGTAATGCGTGCCCTGTGTGTCTTACATGAAATTTGGTGAAAGGAAATCCGCGTAGAATTGCAGATTCCATGCCAGACAACTAGGCTTGATAGAAGGTCTTTGCTTTACA
>JAUNIU010000168.1 GCA_030523265.1 Eubacteriales bacterium
CCAGCGGCACCGACAAATGCTCCGGCACAATAATAGTGAAAGGTGATCTGTTCAGAGGTCACCTTTTCTATTTGCAGGAAGACAGAAATAGGGGAGGCTATGATGGCAGACAATGGAATCAATACCGGAATCCGTATGAATAAATATTTGAGCGAGGCAGGAGTATGCTCCAGACGGGAAGCAGATCGTATGCTCTCCCAGGGAAGGATATGTGTGGATGGTATACCAGCAGAACTGGGACAGAGGATACAACCCGGGCAGATCGTTACGGTGGATGGAAAAACGGTTTCACCGGAAATGGAAGAGATATATTTAGCATTTTATAAACCCAAGGGAATCGTCTGTACTACTGCAGATCATGAGAATGGTGAGCGGGTGCGCAATGTGGTGGAATATATTAATTATCCCAAAAGGGTATATCCGGTGGGAAGGCTGGACCAGGCTTCGGAAGGTCTGTTATTACTGACGAATCAGGGAGATGTGATGGAGAAGATTCTGCGGGGCAGATATGGACATGAAAAGGAATATTTTGTGAAGGTAAATCAAAAAATATCAGATGAGATACTGCATAAAATGGGACAGGGTGTGCCGATACTGGATACCGTGACAAAGCCTTGCAAGGTTTGGCGGGAATCCGAGGATAGTTTTCATATCGTATTGACACAGGGATTAAATCGGCAGATCCGGCGAATGTGTGATTATTTTGGGTATCGTGTGGTACATCTGCGCAGGGACCGGGTGATGAATATTACATTAAAAGGATTAAAAAAAGGCAGATACCGGGAACTGACAGTATCGGAGGTTCGGGCATTAAAGAAAGAATTGGGTTTATAAAGGAATGGGTAAGATGATGAAAGAAAAGCAGATTCGTATGAGAGAATTAACCGAGCAGCTAAATCGGGCAGCGGCTGTGTATTATCAGGGAACGGATGAAATTATGAGCAATTATGAGTACGATCGTTTGTACGATGAATTGCAGGCATTGGAAGAGGAAACCGGCATCATATTAGCAGGCAGTCCAACGAGACGAGTGGGATATGAAGTGCTTAGTGAATTGCCAAAAGAGACGCATCGTTCGCCCATGCTTTCTTTGGATAAGACGAAGGATGTGGCACAGTTGGCTGACTGGCTGGGATCACAGGAGGGATTGCTCTCCTGGAAAATGGATGGGTTGACGATCGTGTTAACATATGTTAATGGCAGTCTGAACAAAGCGGTGACCCGGGGAAACGGTCAAGTCGGAGAAGTGATTACCAATAATGCGAAAGTGTTTCAGAATGTGCCTTTGTCCGTGCCATTCAAAGGAAATCTGGTTTTACGTGGGGAAGCTGTCATTACGTATTCTGAATTTGAACGGATCAACGCGTCATTGCCGGAAGAGGAACAGTATAAAAATCCCAGAAATCTATGCAGTGGTACGGTCAGACAGTTAAACAATGAGATCACCGCACAGCGTAATGTGGAATTTTATGCTTTTTCGCTGGTATCGGCAGAAGGGGTGGACTTTGCCAACTCTCAGGAGAAAAAAATGCGGTTTTTACAGGAGCAGGGATTTGATGTTGTAGAATATCGGCGTGTCAGTGGAGATACGTTGGCAGAGACCGTATCCTGGTTTGCAGAAAAGATTAAAACCAATGATTTTCCATCGGATGGTCTGGTTTTGCTGATGGATGATATTGCGTATGGAGAAAGTTTGGGACACACCGCAAAATTTCCAAGGAATGCCATTGCTTTTAAATGGGCAGATGAGACTGCCGACACCACATTGTGTGCCATTGAGTGGAGTGCTTCCCGTACTGGTTTGATCAATCCGGTGGCAATCTTTGAGCCGGTGGAATTAGAGGGTACGACGGTAAGCCGGGCAAGTGTACACAATGTAAGTATTGTGAAACAATTAGAATTGGGGATTGGTGATCAGATACAGGTCTATAAAGCCAATATGATTATACCCCAGATTGCGGAAAACCGGACCAGATCCGGCCGATTAGATATTCCATCGCAATGTCCGGTTTGCGAGGGAGATACAGCGATTCATGAGGATAATGGAGTTCAGGTGCTTTTTTGTGAGAATCCCGAATGTCCGGCGAAAAAAATCAAAAGTTTCTCTCATTTTGTCAGCAGAGATGCCATGAATCTGGATGGAATGTCCGAGGCAACGATAGAAAAGCTCATGAATCAGGGGATGGTGCATGAGTTGGCAGATCTGTTCCGGCTGGAGAGATATCGGGATCAGATTGTGGAAATGGACGGTTTTGGAGAGAAATCGTATCAGAAGATGATTGCGGCGGCAGAGCGGGCACGTCATACCGATGTGGTACGTTTTGTATATAGTTTGGGGATTCCTAATGTAGGCTTATCCAATGCGCGGTTGATCTGTCAGGCTTTTGGACAGGACTTTGCGCGCATCCGGCAGGCAGATACCGAGACGCTGACAGAGATTGCGGGTGTGGGGCCTGTGATTGCAGAAGCGTTTGTAGCGTTTTTCAGAAACCCACAGGTGCAGGAAACCGTGGCACATTTGTTAGAACAGATTACATTAGAAGCCCTACAGACTGACGAGATCCAACAGGATATGGCGGGGATGACCTTCGTGATCACTGGTTCGCTAGAACATTTTGCAAACCGAAATGAGATGAAGGCGTTGATCGAATCCCGCGGTGGCAAAGTGACAGGGAGTGTATCTGCCAAAACAAATTATCTGATCAATAACGATGCGGCAAGTAATTCCACGAAAAATCGGAAGGCAAAAGAGCTGGGCATACCGATTTTGACCGAGGATCAGTTTATAGATATGTATGGTATGATGTCCGAAGAGGCATGAAATAATAACAGAGGAATCTTGTAAGAGAAAGGGGCGTTTTGAATGCCAATCAAAGTGCAAAATAATTTACCGGCAAAAAAGATTATGGAGCGGGAAAATATTTTTATGATGGATGAAACCCGAGCAGTATCACAGGATATTCGTCCACTTTATATTGCCGTATTAAATCTGATGCCGCTAAAGGAGGATACAGAAGTACAGTTACTGCGCAGTTTATCCAATACACCGTTGCAGATAGAGATCACTTTCCTGACCACTGCGTCATACATCGGGACCAATACCAAGGCAAGCCATCTCAATGAATTTTATCAGACCTATGACGATGTGAAGCATCGCAAATTTGATGGTTTGATTATCACGGGTGCTCCGGTGGAGCAGATGGAGTATGAAGAAGTGCAGTATTGGGAAGAATTAAAGCAGATCATGGAATGGTCCAATACCAATGTCACCTCCACCTTACATATTTGTTGGGGTGCACAGGCGGGCTTGTATTATCATTATGGTATTCAGAAGTATTTATTGCCAAAGAAGATCTTTGGCATCTATGAACATCATGTGCATCACCGCAAGGTACCTCTGTTACGGGGATTTGATGATGTATTTTATGCACCGCATTCCCGGTATACCGGGGTAAACCATGAGCAGATTGTCGCCTGTGACGATCTGACCGTGTTAGCGGATTCCGATGAAGTGGGAGAGTTCCTATTGGTATCCAAGGATGGTAAACGGATTTTTGTACTGGGTCATCTGGAATACGACCGTCTCACGTTGGATCTGGAATACAAGAGGGACATTGCTAAGAACTTGCCGATCGAATTGCCGGTCAATTATTATCCGGATGATGATGCGTCAAAGCGTCCGCTGCTCCGTTGGCGGGGTGCATCCAATGCGATGTATTCAAACTGGGTAAATTACTATGTATACCAGAATACCCCGTATGACTGGTCGTGAGGTATGAATATGACAAAAGAAAAAGTAACATTGGAAATCATAGAACGATTAAAGGAAGCGTATCCAGATGCCGGCTGTACGTTGGATTATAATGAAGCATGGAAACTGCTTGTCAGTGTACGCTTGGCAGCGCAATGCACAGATGCCAGGGTGAATGTGGTGGTGGAAGGGCTGTATGCGAAATATCCGGATGTGAATGCGCTGGCAGAGGCAGATGTGGCTGACATCGAGGAGATTGTCCGTCCCTGCGGTCTGGGACACAGTAAGGCAAGAGATATCAGTGCCTGCATGAAAATGCTTCGGGATGAATACGATGGAAAGGTGCCGGGAGATTTTGATGCTCTCTTGAAGCTACCCGGAGTAGGGCGGAAAAGTGCCAATCTGATTATGGGAGATGTGTTTGGAAAGCCAGCGATCGTAACAGATACCCATTGCATCCGCCTGGTGAACCGGATGGGTCTGGTGGACGGCATCAAAGATCCCAAAAAGGTGGAGATGGCACTCTGGAAGCTGGTTCCGCCTGAGGAGGGGAGTGATTTTTGTCACAGACTGGTATATCATGGTCGTGATGTTTGTACGGCCCGTACCCAACCCCACTGTGACCAGTGTTGTTTAAAGGATCTCTGTGCCCGAAATGGAGTCGTGCAAGCATGATCGTATAACCAGAAAATCAAAGGAAAGGGGGCTTGTATCTCCGGTTTGGATATAGTATAATATAAATTCGGATGAGAAGAACTCTTTAATCTGTTTTCGGGGCGATGCGCGAAAACAGATTAAAGAGTAAAAAAAGGAATTGTTGTAATAATAGTTTCATAGGTGGTCAGGGACAGAGTTTGGCGAAATAAGCTGGAAGGAACCGGAGATTTCTATGGTTAATGAAAAAAAGGTGCGTATCATGACGCAGCTTGCATTGGATGAAACAAAGCGTTATAAACAGGAAATTGATGAGTCGGGATATTATCATGCCGATTATGTTCGTTATCATACCATGCATCTTTTATGGGGTGTGACGCTGTCGTATTTGTTGGGAATCTGTCTGGTTGCTTTGTATCATATGGAATATCTGCTTATCAATTTAGTAAAGATGGATTACCGGAGCATCGGACTGATCGCGTTGGGAATCTATGTAGGGATGTTTGTGGTATGTCTGATCGGTTCTATATTATATTATTCTGCCAAGTACAAGGAAAACCGCAAAAAACTCAAGATATATATGGCAAGACTCAAACAATTAGAGGAATTTTATGCTGAGGATCAGGAGGGAAATGACGCATGACACAGTTTTTGATACTGAGAGAACATGTGAGGAAAATATATCAAAAGCATTCCATTTTGTTTCATTTACTCTTCCGGTTTTTCATTGGGTTTCTTACTTTTTTTGCCATAGATCAGATGGTGGGATATCATCCGGCACTGGATCATATTTATGTTGAGGTGTTATTAGGTCTGGTGGGCATGATTTTACCGTTGGAAGCCTTGCTTTTAGTCGCGGCTGTGTTTATTGTGTTGCATATTTTTTATGTATCACGGGTGTTGGCGTTATCGGTGGCTGTGATATTTCTGATTCTCTATTTACTGTATGTACAGTTTATTCCGAAACATGGGTATATCATTTTGGCAGTGCCGATCACATTTGCATTGAATATTCCTTATGGGATGCCAATATTACTGGGATTGATGTTTTCCCCTATTGCGATTCTGCCTATGAGCATTGGTGTGGGTGTATATTATATGCTGCAGGTATTGACATCGGTGGTAGCATCGGCTTCGGATGATACGATCAATCTCTTTCAGGTATTGATGGATCAATTGCTGGGGAATGCAGAGATGTATGCGAATCTGGGGATATTTGCATTTGTTTTGCTGGTGGTATATATTATTCGGAACTTTCGATGGGATTATAGCTTTGAAATTGCTGTATTTACAGGAATCTTTTTGAATACGATCCTGTATTTGGTAGTAAATTATCTACTGGCCATTAATA
>JAUNIU010000169.1 GCA_030523265.1 Eubacteriales bacterium
GATGATCCGGATTATGTAAAGGAGACAGGACATCCGGCATATCGTGCTGACGATGCACTTTGGCTGTTCCCGACAGTATTTAAGTATATTGCAGAGACAGGTAACTTAGACTTTATTGATGAAGAGATCACATGGTCTAATGTACCGGAGAAAGCCAGTGTTTATGAGCATTTAAAGAGAGCTATTGACTTCTCTATGAATCATTTGGGACCACATGGTCTGCCGGCTGGTCTGCATGCGGACTGGAATGACTGTCTGCGTCTGGGTGCACAGGGAGAGTCTTCTTTCGTAGCGATGCAGTTATACTATGCATTTACCATTATGCGCCAGTTTGCCCAGAAGAAGAATGATACCGAGTATATTGCGTATCTGGATAAGACCCAGAAAGAGGTCGGTGATAAGATTAATGAGTTCTGGTGGGAGGATGACCGTTATAACCGTGGTTTCAAAGAGACTGGTGAGTTGATTGGTTCCAAGAATGATCCAGAGGCAAGTATGTGGTTAAATCCACAATCTTGGGCTGTGATCTCCGGTCTGGCTACACAGGAGCAGGCAGAGAAGGTGTTGGAATCTGTTGACCGGGAATTAAATACGGCTTATGGTGCTAAAGTGATGGCTCCATCTTATGTGGATCATTATTTTGATGGCGCGTTAGCTGGCTTGTTCCCTCCATCTACCAAGGAAAATGGTGGTATCTTCTCCCAGACACAGGGGTGGATCATCTTGGCAGAATCTCTGATGGGACATGGTAATAAAGCATTCCAGTATTTTGAGGAAAGTTCTCCGTCTTCACAGAATGATCAGGCAGAGATCCGCAAGTTAGAGCCTTATGTACACGGACAGTATACGGAAGGTGATGAGAGTCCATTCCATGGACGTTCTCATGTACATTGGCTGACTGGTACCGCTTCCACCTGTATGGTAGGATGCGTGGAGGGTATCTGTGGTATCCGCCCGGATATTGATGGTCTGCGCGTGGCACCTACGATTCCAAGTGATTGGAAAGAGATGACCATGGAGAAGAGCTTCCGTGGCAAGAAGGTAGTCATTAAAGTGGAAAATCCAAATGGCAAGGAAGCCGGATGCAGTGAGTTTTATATCAACGGTGAGAAGCAGGAGGATAACTATATCCCGGCTGAGAAGCTGACTGATGTGACAGAGGTACGTATGGTACTGTAATCAAGTGCATTAAGTAATGGACTGAGTAACACAGGAAGATTCAAGTGGAGTTCCGCAAGTGGAACTCCACTATTTCATTACGCGCCTTTCATAAGTGGAACATTGGGAGAAGCTGCGAATAGTTTGCGCAGGTCTAAGACGCAGTATTTTCAGTGGGATTAACATATAATCAGGCTGATACAGAAAGATGGATGAGGGAAATGGGATGGAAGAGAAATGGAAGATTTTATTTGTGGAAGACGACCATGCCTTAGCCATGGGAACCGAGTATGCACTAGAGGATGAAGGGATGGAAGTATTTCATGCAGAAAATTTTGCAGCGGTACAGAGGATTTATGAAGAGAGACAGGGAAAGTTTGATTTGGCACTATTAGATGTGATGCTGCCGGATGCGGATGGATATCAGGTCTTTGCGTGGTTACAGTCCATGGATGTGAATATTCCGGTGATTTTTTTGTCAGCGCTGGATGATGAAGGAAATGTGGTGCATGGTTTATCCATCGGTGGTTCTGATTATGTGACGAAACCATTCCGTATGAAGGAGCTAGTGGCGCGAATACGGGCAAGTATACGCAAAGCAGACAAACGGGGAGAGACGGTTTCCAGAGAAGGGATGTTGTTGGATGAAGAGAGATATTGCCTATGGAAAGCAGGTGTCCGTATCGAATTGACGCCCAGCGAATTTCGCTTGTTGCGTGAGTTGATACGTCATTCCGGACAGGTGCTTACCCGGGAACAGCTGATGGATAAGCTTTGGTCAGCGGAGGAGGCGTATGTGGATGATAATACACTGTCTGTGTATGTGCGCCGTATCCGGGAAAAGATCGATGGCAAGAATACGGAAAGTTATATTAAAACAGTGCGTGGTGTGGGATATACCTGGCGGGGAATGCCAGAAGAATAGGGAGTGAATGGATATGTTGGTAGTGAATATAATATTGATTGTCCTGCTTTTGGGACAGACAGTCTGGTGCTACTATAGGAAAATCGGT
This sequence comes from Eubacteriales bacterium, assembly GCA_030523265.1. Classification (GTDB taxonomy): domain Bacteria; phylum Bacillota; class Clostridia; order Lachnospirales; family Lachnospiraceae; genus Butyribacter. Next base: position 2,172 of record JAUNIU010000169.1, read on the forward strand.
ATATATCGTGGGATTGATCAGGCAGAGGAATTGTTGGCGGTGGTGATGGAACAGTCCGGCGGTGGAAATATCGCAGATACACAATGGCAGCAGTGGAAACGCACCTGCGAAAAGTATGATAATCAGGGAGCTATTGGAAGACTATATGGCAGGATCTGGGAAGTGGCACAGATTTATCGGGAACGGGAATCTGGACATGGGAAGGAGCAGGCATATCTAAAGGATCTGATGCAGGATATCTCTCACCAGTTAAAAACTCCGTTGGCAGCTTTGTCCGTGTTTGTGGATATCTTTGCTGGTCAGTTGGAGAAGAAACAGGGAAAGGAGCAGGAACTGGTGGAGCAGGCAAGACGGCAGATTGAACGGATGCGCTGGCTGGTGACAGGAATGCTAAAGTTAGCCCAGATTGAATCTGGTGTATTACAATACGAGTATGAGGAATGTTTGCTGCGGGATATTCTGGAGCGGTGTATATCTTCTCTGCGTGTGCAATGGGAAGCCAAAGGGATTCAGATTCATATGAAAGAAAATGCGGAGGAATCCATTATCTTGAGACAGGATCCTGGCTGGATGCAGGAGGCATACCAGAATATATTAAAAAATGCCATTGAATATTCCCCTATGAATAGCGTTATCGATATTAAAATGGAACAGACCTCTCTGGGGGTAATCGTCTCGGTGCAGGACCAGGGAGAGGGAATCCCGGAACAGGAACTGCCCAAAATCTTCAATCGCTTCTATCGCATTCACCGTAATACGCAAAAAGAGGATGGTGTGGGCATTGGTTTGGCACTGGCAAAAAGTATTATAGAGGCACAGGGAGGGATTCTGACGGTATATAGCCAGACCGGGGAAGCGTCGTATACACGCTTTGTGGCAACTTTTCTGAGAAAATTGGATCTATGATCCGAATGCGGATGGACAACTATAGCAGATTAAATCAAAATCGTCAAAAGGAGGAAAAAATGGGTTTATTTCGTTTTGGTAAGAAAAAACAGGAACAGGAGGAATTTTCGACCAATACTCTGGTACAGTCCATGGGGGATAAGTTAGGATATCCTTATCAGGTTTTATCACAGGATTTTACATATGACCAGGTTATGAAAGAATACGAGAAAGCAGTGGAACGAGGACAAAGGGAGGGATTTGTTCCGGTTTTGCTTCCAGAGGATGAATATTTGGATGAGTTTTTTGAGATTCTCCGGGAGGATGGATATACTGTAGAGGAAGCCTGCAAGCAAATAGGTGGTAATGGTGAGGAAATTCTGATAAAACGCTGGAAAGAGATCGTGGAGCCGGAAGAGGAAGAGACCGAGGCTGTGGAGCTTACACCGGAGTTTATAGGAGAACTTATAGGTGGCGACATGTTAGAAGAATGCTTTTCGCTTTATGATGGGAATAGGAAAGAAATGAAACGGGTTCTTCTGTTGGAAGTGCCCACAAAGAATCCATGGGAAATCCCAGTCTATGTGCCATTTGGTGGTTGGAATGATTGTCCTTTGCCGGAGGAGATGGCAACGGTATGCCGATATTGGTATGAGAAATATGGTGCTGTACCAGCAGTGATCACACATGATGAATTGTATCTTTTTGTACCAAACCCAGTGCCAGAGGGGGAGGCGATGGAATTGGCGAAACAGCATTATGCATTTTGTTGTGACCGAGTGGATCAATGTACCGGTAGTGGAACATTGGGAGAAGTCGCGGATAGTCTGCGCAAATCCAGAATATGGTATTTCTGGTGGGATTGATGTACAGATTCGGAGAATGAAAAAAGGAGTGTGCTCTATGACTGGTGGTCATATTGCACACTCCTTTTGGGTTACGGATAGTCTTATTTTTATTCGGTTTCTGCGATCCTAAACTGAGCGATCAGCTCTTCTAAGGATTCTGCCTGACTGCTCATTTCCTGGCTGGCTGCTGCACATTCCTCGGAAGTAGCAGAGTTGCTCTGTACCACATCATTGATTTGCCCCACGCCTTCGTTCATTTCGGCAATGGTGGCTGTCTGTTCTTTTAGGGCAGAAGCGACATCATTTACGTGGCTGGTAATAATCTTGGACCCAGCCGCAACACTTTCCAGCTGTTGTGCGGTTTCGTTGGCAATAACCATACCCTTTTCCACTGCCTGTACAGATGCTTCAATCAATACCGTGGATTCTTTTGCGGCATCGGCACTCTGTGTTGCTAATACGGATACCTGATCTGCCACTACAGCAAATCCTTTTCCGGCTTCCCCGGCTCTGGCGGCTTCGATAGATGCGTTTAATGCCAGTAAGTTTGTTTGTGCGGCAATATCATTGATGGTGGCAATAATCTTACTGATTTCACCGGATGCTCTATTAATTTCCTGCATAGATGCCACCATTTCCTGCATTTTTTCATTGCCATTTACGATTTCAGCACCGGACTCCTGTACTTTTCGGCTGATTTCCATTGCGTGATCTGCGTTCTGTGCCACACGTTCTGCGATATTTTCCAAGGTTGCGGTCAATTCTTCCACGACACTTGCCTGGTTAGATGCACCCTCGGCAAGCTCGGTAGAACTTTCTGCCACCTGTTCTGCGCCGCCACTGACCTGATTGGCTACTCCCTGAATACCTTTGACGGTATCTGACATGCTCTGTTCAAAACTCATAAAAGCATTTAGAATATCTACGAAATCGCCCTTCCATTCTACTTCCGGCTGCACATCAAAGTTACCGGATGAAAATTCCTGCATTGCCCGTGCAATATCGTCTACATACTCACCCAAAATGCGGATGGATTTCCTCAAGCTGTGCGCCAGTCCACCGATTTCATCGTTGGAATGATATTCAATATTGCTGTGAAGGTTACCGGCAGATAATTCCTTGGCTACTGTTTCAATCTCCCGCAATGGGGTAAGGATGGAGGCAATAATGCGCTTTCCGATCTTCTGTGCCAACACGGCTGCTGCCACTACAAATAATATAATAAAGAGGAAAGCGGCTGCTGTAATAATCCTGCTGACTTGAATTGCCTGAGACTTTGCGTCGTCAGTTATTTTATCTAATTCGTCCGTGATATCCTCAACGGTATCCAGGGCAGGTGCACATTGATCTAGAATTTTAGAGGCTGCCATCTCTTTATTGCCGCTTTCAATATCAGACATAATGTCATAGCCGATGGTACCCCAGTTCGTGAGTGCAGTGGAATATTCATTATATAACTCGTTGTCAATCACCTTTGTTTTCTTGATGATTTCCAGTTGTGTTCCTACATCATTAAGCTTTTCTTCCACAGTAGTTCTATAAGAATCATATGTACTTGCATCGTCTTGCAGTGCCATCTCGCGGATGCTTCGCGCAGCAAGGTTGACATCAATCTTACATTCTTTTACTGCGGTATCTGCTTTTTGCGAGCCGTTCACATAACTGTTGAAAGTTCCATATAGCACTCCCAAACTGATAATATTCAATATGCCTGATATGATCATCAGCATAATGACAACGGCATAGCCATGATTCAGTCTTTTCTTCAGTTTCATGTTATCCAGATTCTTAAACATCTCCACTACTTCCTTTCTTTGGTATTAATTCTTATTCATCAT
>JAUNIU010000170.1 GCA_030523265.1 Eubacteriales bacterium
GGAGGCAACCAATTTTATCAAAACAGTGGAACAGCATCAACATCGCAAGATTGCCTGCCTGGAAGAGATTGCTTATCTGAACGGCTGGATTACCAGAGAAGATGTGATGAAAGTTTATGAAGTATTAAAGAAAAATCAGTATGGACAGTATCTCAAAGATGTATTAGACGGGAAATACCGGGAGAACCTATACTAGTGTACGGTAAGTGGTATTATAAGAATGGAGGATATGATGAATATTATTGTAACCGGCGGTGCCGGATTTATTGGAAGTAACTTTGTTTTTTATATGTTAAAGAAGCATCCGGATGATCGGATTGTTTGTCTGGATTGTCTGACGTATGCAGGGAATTTATCAACCCTGGAGCCTGTTATGGGGCATCCAAACTTTCGGTTTGTCAAAGACGATATCACAGACCGCGAAGCGGTATATCGTCTGTTTGAAGAAGAAAAACCAGATATGGTAGTTAATTTTGCCGCCGAAAGTCATGTGGATCGTTCTATTGAAGACCCGGAGGTGTTTTTGCGGACCAATATTCTGGGCACGGCAGTATTGATGGATGCCTGTCGTAAATATGGTATTACCCGCTATCATCAGGTATCTACCGATGAAGTGTATGGAGATTTGCCGTTGGATCGGCCGGATTTATTTTTCACGGAGGAGACGCCGATTCACACCAGCAGTCCATATAGTTCCTCAAAAGCATCTGCTGATTTGCTGGTTCTGGCATATTACAGAACGTATGGTTTGCCAGTGACCATAAGCCGTTGTTCTAATAATTATGGTCCGTATCATTTTCCAGAGAAATTAATACCGCTGATGATTGCCAATGCATTAAATGACAAACCGTTACCGGTATATGGCAAAGGGGAAAATGTACGTGACTGGTTGTATGTGGAGGATCATTGCAAAGCCATTGATCTGATTATTCACGAAGGTCGTGTGGGAGAGGTGTACAATATTGGCGGTCATAATGAGATGACAAATATTGACATCGTGAAGATTATCTGTAAAGAGCTGGGGAAACCGGAAAGTTTAATAACGTATGTGGCAGACCGGAAAGGGCATGATATGCGTTATGCCATCGATCCTACCAAGATACACAATGAGCTGGGATGGTTACCGGAGACGAAATTTGCAGATGGTATCAAGAAGACAATTCAGTGGTATCTGGAACATAAGGATTGGTGGGAGACGATCATTTCAGGAGAGTATCAGAACTATTATGAGAAAATGTATGGGAATCGTTAAAAGAAAAGAGGTTTTTCGATGAAAGTATTTGTGACGGGTGTTGGCGGACAGTTGGGACATGATGTGATTAATGAGTTGGTGAAGCGCGGACATGAGGCAGTTGGTAGTGATATTGCTTCGGAATATCAGGGGATTGCAGATGGTTCCGCGGTGACGGAGGTTCCTTATAGAGCCATGGACATTACCGATGCCAGTTCGGTTACACAGACCATAGAACAGGTGAAACCAGATGCGGTGATCCATTGTGCAGCATGGACGGCTGTGGATGCAGCAGAGGATGAAGATAAACAGGAGATCGTGCATCAGGTAAATGTGGTGGGGACGGAGAATATTGCTTTGATCTGTGAGCAACTGGATATACCAATGATGTATCTCAGTACGGACTATGTGTTTGATGGACAGGGAGACATTCCATGGCAGCCGGATTGCAAAGATTATAAACCGTTAAATGTGTATGGGCAGACAAAATTGGCGGGAGAGTTGGCAGTAACGAAACATCTGGAGAAATATTTTATTATTCGTATTGCCTGGGTTTTTGGTAAAAACGGAAAAAATTTTATCAAAACCATGTTGAATCTGGCAAAGACGCATAAGCAGATATCTGTGGTTTCCGATCAGATGGGTACACCCACCTATACTTATGATTTGGCGCGTCTGTTGGTGGATATGATAGAAACCGATCGATATGGTTATTATCATGCTACGAACGAAGGCGGTTATATTAGCTGGTATGATTTTACCAAAGAGATTTTCCGGCAGGCAGTGGTGATGGGGAGAACGGAATACGATGAAAGCCATGTGTCGGTGCTGCCGGTTACGACAGAAGAATATGGGATATCCAAAGCCGTCAGACCTTTTAACAGCAGATTGGATAAGAGTAAACTGGTGGAACAGGGTTTTCTGCCATTACCCACATGGCAGGATGCGGTGAAGCGGTATTTACAGGAAATTGAATTTTAATTGGCACGGAGGAGATGAGAGCGAAATGGGACAGATTAAGGTAGAAAAAAATGTTGGTGGTATCTCGGGTTTGTGTGTGATTGAACCAAAAGTATTTGGGGATAACCGGGGTTATTTTGTTGAGACTTATAACCAAAAAGATATGGCGGCGGAAGGGTTAGACATGGTATTTGTACAGGATAACCAGTCCTGTTCTACGAAAGGTGTGTTACGTGGACTGCATTTTCAGAAAGAATTTCCGCAGGGGAAACTAGTGCGTGTTACCAGAGGCCGGGTGTTTGATGTGGCGGTGGATCTGCGCGCAGATAGTGAGACCTATGGTAAATGGTTTGGAGAAGAATTGTCGGAGGATAACTTTAAGCAGTTTTATATTCCGGAGGGATTTGCCCACGGGTTTCTGGTGTTATCGGATATGGCTGAGTTTTGTTATAAATGTACCGATTTCTATCACCCAGGAGATGAAGGCGGTCTGGCGTGGAATGATCCGGAGATTGGCATTGTCTGGCCAGAGTTGCAGGGAGAATACCCCGGAAGTGCGTCGGGAGAAGGCTATACCTTAACAGATGGAACCAAGTTAAATCTAAGTGAGAAAGACCAGTTGTGGCTGGGATTAAAGGATACCTTTAAGTTCTCGTGATGATACAGAGAGTACTGTATTACGATAAGTAGACGGAATATGTGATCTGTTATATTCATAATATCGGGCAAAGACTCATATGATTTGTTAAATCATTTTGTGCAGAGCGTTCTTTTGACACAGGATCGTACTATGTGAAAGGCAGCGCAGAATTGAGGGAAATATGGCAAGAGTTATCGTCAGATATCATGGAAATCTTACAGAAGCAATGGCAGATTTTGCAGATAGCACAGTGGTGGAATTGTTTCACCAATATGCCATCGTAACATTGCCGGAGCAGGCATTGCCGGATTTGGCAGCGTTGCCGGAGGTGGAATACATTGAACCTCCGACAACGCTTTTTTTTGATTTGCAAAATGGGAGAAATATCTCATGTATCAACGGGATACAGGCAGATCCCAATCATGCCGGTGAGATGCGCTCCGGACAGCGTGTGGCGGAAGGATTGACAGGAAATGGGGTACTTGTGGCCGTTTTGGACAGTGGAATTGATTATTCTCATCCGGATTTTCGCAGGGAGGATGGCAGCACCAGGATACGATATCTTTGGGACCAGACAGTGCCGGAAGCACTGGCGCAGGGCAGAACCCCTGCGGGGTATGATGTGGGAGCAGAGTATACCGCAGAAGATATTAACGAGGCATTGGCGGCACCGCCATTGGAGCGAAGCAGGATTGTGCCCACCACAGATAGCCGTACTGGGCATGGGACGGCTGTGACGGGGATTGCGGCCGGCAATGGCAGAGGATCTGTCGGGTGGCGATACCGTGGTATTGCCATTGACAGCGAATTGATCATCGTGAAATTAGGCAATAGTGGAGATGGTTTTTCGCGAACGACCGAAGTCATGATGGGACTGGATTATGTTTTGCGCAAGGCACTGGAACTGCAGATGCCGGTGTGTATTAATATGAGTTTTGGGAATAACTATGGTCCGCATAATGGACAGTCATTGTTTGAAAATTTTATTACGTCCTTAAATGGTGTTTGGAAAAATTGTATTGTCATCGCTACAGGTAACGAGGGAGATAAAAGACATCATGTGGCAGTGCGGGTGCAGGGGGAAGAACTTCAAATCCCTTTTGCCGTAGCAATCGGAGAGCGGTCTTTGACCATTCAGGCATGGAAACAATATGTGGACCAAATACGTATGACCGTGGTGTCACCATCCGGTAAACGGTATCCGGTACCGGAGAACCCTGGGAACAGTGTCAATGATGTAGTACAGATTTATTATGGGGAACCATCGCCTTACCGGATGATACAGGAAGTATATTTCCGCTTTCTGCCCCAGAATACCGGAACCATCGAATCGGGAATCTGGACTATAGTTCTGGAGCCTGTGTTGATCCGGGACGGCAGTGTGGAATGGTGGATGTCAGGTTCAGAAGTTGTGGGAAGTTCCACTGGTTTTACCCGACCGACGACAGAGACCACATTGACGATACCATCCACGACAGACCGGATCATTTCTGTGGGAGCTTACGATGCGGCTACGGATACCGTAGCTGCTTTTTCCGGCAGAGGCAGAACGGCAGATGGCAGATTGGGAGTGACCCTGGTGGCACCAGGGGTCGATGTGAATTGTCCATCGCCGGGTGGTGGTTATACGTTTCAGACAGGAACTTCTATGGCGGCACCGTTTGTCACAGGAGCTGCGGCGCTGTTGATGGAGTGGGGGATTGTCCGGGGGAACGACCCATACTTATATGGAGAAAAAATCAAATCGTATCTTATGAAAGGGGCCAGAAGGCTGCCGGGACAGTTGCAGATGCCGGACGTGACAGCGGGATGGGGTGCGCTGTGCCTGCGGGATAGCTTTCCTTCTTAACAGAGGGAAAGGTTTTCTGCCTAAGAGGTGCTTGACAAACGAAATTATATACTATATTATGGTACTGTTAAAAAGAAATGGAGCGAAGGCGTTCTGCATAAATTGCAGAGCGCCTTTTCTATTGGTAAAAAGGCAAATCACGGTGTAAGGAGGGAAGCCTATGTATGATTTGGATTTGTTGGAACACACAGATACGGTAAACGAACTCTTGGCAAGATATGGTGTTAAGTTTGGTATATATAAAAACAATACATTCAAAGAGCAGTTATTTCCATTCGACGCAGTTCCGAGGATTATCGAAAAAGAAGAATTTAGTTATTTGGAAAAAGGATTGAAGCAACGCGTCGTGGCGCTGAATCTTTTTTTGAAAGATATCTACAGTGATAAAAAGATTGTGAAGGATGGTGTCGTGCCGGAGGATTTTATCTTTGCTTCCAGTGGTTATATGGCAGAATGTGAGGGAGTGATGCCGCCAAAAGAGATTTTTTCGCATATCTCCGGGATTGATCTGGTGCAGGGCAAGGATCGCTCCTGGTACATCCTGGAGGATAATCTGCGGGTGCCATCCGGGGCATCGTATCCCATGATTGCCAGAGAGATGTGTCGTCGCAGCAGTCCAATGACCTTTCGGAATGTACATTTGGAGGATAACCGGAATTATTGTGAGATGCTGCGCCGTACCATGGATCATGTCAATGTGGGTGGGCATACAGTGATACTGACGCCAGGGCGATACAATGCCGCTTATTTTGAGCATTCTTATCTGGCAGAGCAAACCGGCGCCCATTTGGTGAATGGTTCGGAACTGCGGGTGAAGGATGATAAGCTTTATTATGTCAATTATAATGGAGAATTGGAACGGGTGGGGGCAGTCTACCGCCGGATATCCGATGAGTATCTGGATCCGATGAATTTTAATCCCGAATCCGTGATAGGGATTCCCCATATTTATGATGTATTCCGCAAGGGCAATGTGGCTCTCCTGAATGCACCGGGCAATGGAGTGGCAGACGACAAAGGAATTTA
>JAUNIU010000171.1 GCA_030523265.1 Eubacteriales bacterium
CTTCTATTATGCAAAGAAATTTTATCTTCGACTTTCCCTTTTTTGCAAAGGATAACTCGTGGTTGTCTGGCATGGAATCTGCAATTCCAGCCGGATTTCCTTTCATAAATTTATCGTAAGACACACAGGGCAGACATAATCGACAAAACAGACTATTCCATAGATAACCACAAGTTATCCGTATAAAAAAGGGGGGAAGTCAAAATTTTTCTTCCCCCATTGTTATTGAGACTGCATCTCCAACTCGAATTTTTTCTTTTTTACTTCCCGTACCATATGTGTGCGGTCTACAGACAGTGCAAATCCCATCTCTACCATGGTGAAGAACACCGCCGACCCACCGTAACTGATAAAAGGCAAGGAGACACCGGTATTAGGGAGAACTGTCAACACGACACCAATATTAATCAATACCTGCAGCGCAATGTGGAAAGCGATCCCCAGAACCAGAATTTTCCCGAATAAATTATCACTATTCACCGCAATGCGGATCAGATGATATACCAGATATATAAATAATGCGATCAAAACCACCGCACCAACCAATCCCAATTCTTCACACACCACTGAGAAAATCATATCATTCTGTGCTTCGGGAATTTTTTCTAATTTTTGTATACTGCGTCCCAGGCCTTTCCCAAACAATCCTCCATTTGCCACAGCGTACAAACCCTGCAATGGCTGAAATCCCTGTTTCTCCGCATATCGCTCTGGAGAGATCCAGGCAAAGATACGCCCGTATCGGAATGGCATCTTGTTTAATTCTTCCTGTGTCGGCAGATTATCCTTAAAATGCAGCCAGATGGCGGCAACTGCAGCCACCAGAGCACCACCCATCAGCACATGCATCTGCCACTGTGTCGATGCAACAAAGGTGATCAAAAAAGCGATCCCCAGCAATATAATAGCCGAGGACAAATTGTCACTGATTACATAGATCAACACCGCCGGTACTCCTGCCAAAACCAGCCAGATCTCCCATATGATCACTTTATATTTCATGCGGTCCTGAAATTTCACCACAAACGCTGCCAGACCTATGGTCATCGTGATTTTCACAATCTCTGCGATCTGTACCGTCACAGGACCTACGCTGATCCAGCGTGTCGCATTGTGAGACTCCACACCCAAAGGCGTTATCAGCAAAAAAATGCTAAACACTCCTATGATGTAGATCGGCAATGCCCATTTGCGCAGATAATTATAATTAAACCGACGCACAATCAGCATGGCAACAAAACCCGCCAGCACAAAGATCGCCTGTTTTTTCAACAGATAGGTGGGATCATTATGATATTCTGAACTCAGACTGCAGCCATAGGCAGAGGCACTATAAATCATGATTAATCCATAGACATTTAACAATACCAGACTGGCAATAACCTTAAAGTCCAAACGCTCCATATTATTCATAAAAGATGCGATTGATGATTTCATGCGTTCCCTCTTCTCCGCTTATTCCATTAGTCAACAACTTCCACTTTGGTAATCTTAGGCTGATTCTCTGACAGGACAGTTCCATTGTTGTCCTCCACCGGAGTATCTTCACAGATCTGATCCACAATTTCCATCCCTTCCGTCACATTGCCAAAGGCTGCATACTCTCCATCCAGGAAATCAGAATCTGCCTGTACGATAAAGAACTGACTGCTGGCACTATCATAATCCGTTGTCCTCGCCATGGAAATCACACCGCGTTTATGGGAAAGATTGTTTTCCACTCCATTTGCTTGAAACTCTCCCTTGATCTTCTGATCCGATCCACCGGCACCAGTCCCTGTCGGGTCTCCGCCCTGGATCATAAAACCATTCATTATACGGTGAAAGGTCAAACCGTCATAAAATCCCTGCTTTGCTAAATTCACAAAATTTGTCACAGTAATTGGCGCGATATCCGCATCCAATTCTACTGAAATCGTACCATATTTCTCCACTTCGATGGTGACATGATGTTTGCCGCTTAACATATCGGATTCTTCAGCCGCAGAAGTGGCTTTCTCTGCTTTACTCTCCACACTTTGACGAGACTTGTCCTGACTGCCCGTCTCATCCGAGTTCAAACCACATGCACTCAAGCCAAATACCATCATTGCCAAAACCAGCAAACAACTCACTATTTTTTTCATGTTATCCTCATTTCTGCGCTAATTTATGCACATTATTATTTTACTTTAATTTTAGTTTTTGCCGTCTTACTGCCAATCTTCACCTTTAATGTAGCATTCCCTTTCTTGACGCCCTTTATCTTCACAGTCAGTTTCGATCCGCTTAGTTTCACGGAGGATACCGATGCTTTCTTGCCTGATATCTTCGCACTCACCTCTTGCGTCGTCGCTGCCGATTTGTTCTGTTTTGTAATATAAAAGACGGTTTTTACCTTTTTCTTGCGTTTGACTTTGTAAGACTTTTTGGCGGCTTTTATCTTCGTCACCGGATTATCCACCGTCACCTTGACCGTGGCAGAACTGCTGCCAAACCGCAAAGCCACTGTGGTACTGCTGCCCGCTGTCGCTGCTGCCGGCACCTGAATACTTACCTTGCCATCGCTTTGCAATACCGGTATGGCAACTTTCGTATTAGCAGAAGATGCCGTCACCTTTGTCTTAGAAGCAGCACTGCGCAACAGTGCAAACGTAATGCTGGTACTCTTGCCTGCCGGAACCACCACCGCATTTTTCCGTAACAATATCTTCTCTGGACCAGTATAGGTAGAGTTAGATACAATCGTATTCTGCCCTCCCAGATTCGGAGACGAAGTCCCCTGCGGATCGGGAGTCATATCCGGATGATTCGTCGGGGTCGCATACGGATCTGCTGACGCACTCGGTTCCGGAGTAGTATTGGGATCGTTCGTCGGTGTTGCATCCGGTCCTGCCGACGCACTCGGTCCCGGGGTAATATTGGGATCATTCGTTGGAGTAGCATCTGGTGATGCATTCGGATCCTTTGTTACATTCGGATCTCCCTCGGAATTGGTGATAAATTCAAAGGTAATTTCCATTTTGGTAAAATTCTGATCGATGGAATCCCCAAAAGGCTTATATTTGGTATTCTCCTGCTGCAATTCCGATCCATCATCAATACGCGCCGAAAAATTTCCATTATAATAAGAATCCCAGTATGGATTGCTATATTTGCTATACAGCCACATACAGGTATCCCCGTCCTGATTGCCATAGGTATAACCTGTGTTATCTGCACTCAAACTGTTTGCATCTAATTTTAGGGATGTAATCTTAATCAAGCTGTCTGAACCAAATAATTTCTCGCCTTCCTTGATGCAGATCTTTGCCTGATTAATCCCGTTGCATATTCCGGCAGAAGTCTGCGAAAAATCCACCGAAACCGTATACTGCCCATCCCCTGTCACGGTAGCATTGGATGCCACAACCTGGGTGGAATCGCTGCCATATTGGTAAGATACTCCCCATGTATCTGCGATATCAATATATGCCACGGTCTGCTGCTCTTCTCCGCCAGCCTTCACCATACCTGTATCCGATGCGGACAGCACCAACACTGCTGTGAGGCCCATCGACAACCATTTTTTCCAATTCATAATAAACCTCATTCCTGCAAGACAAATTTACTCTTACATTTCTGCATTTTAAATTTTGGACTTTTCACACCAGTTAATGCAAAATGCCGAAACAAAAGAAAATTACTGTCTTGTCTTAATTGCAAAAATACCATCAATATTTTTATTTTAGCTGATTTTGGTATAATTGTCTACAACCACTCTACGGTTTCCTCCATAGATTTGCGCTGCTTATGCAGGATGCAAGGTCCTCCCTTTTCTCCCGGATAACCGACGGGTAATAAGAGCACCGGCATCTGCCCCTCCGGTATCCCGAAACTTTCCTGTACCCCTTTCCCATCAAACATCCCGACGATGGTACTTCCCAATCCTAATTCCTGTGCCTGCAACGCCATCTGCGCCACCACAATTCCCATATCTAACAGACCAAATTTATAGGCTGTATCCTCATCCGGCATCTTATCCCCTGCATCTGATTCCAGAGAGATCACAAACACAACCGGGGCATGAAAATGACAAGGGGTCAGCTGCCGAAGTGTATCCAATGCCTCCTTGCTCTGTATCACTTTGATCCGGTGTCTCTGTAAATTACAGGCAGAGGGCGCCACATGCGCCGCCTGTAAGATCTGTTCTATTTTTTCCCGCTCTACAGGTCTGTCTGCGTCCATATCACGACAGGAATATCTCTGTGCTGCCAGTTCTCCAAAATTCATTTGCCCATCTCCTCGAAAAATTTTACGCTAAGAAGACATCCCCTGCTGTGTCTCCCAAATTTGCTGTAATCTTTTTTTGTCAATCTTGCCATTTTCCTTTCGGGGAATGTCCGCTATTATCACAATCCGGTCAGGCATCTCATAACTCGCCAGATGCCACCGCAGACGTTCCCGCAAAGACTTGGACTTCTCCATCTGATTATTATCCCGCAAAGTGATAAACGCTGTCAAGATCATATGCTGTCTCTCGCTATAACCGTCCCGCCGCCAGTCTTCCGGCAACGCCAGCACCGCCGCCGATCCCACTTCCGGCTGACTGCGCAGGATTTCTTCGATCCGAAAGGCAGATACTTTACGCCCTCGGAGATTGATAATATCATCGCTGCGCCCGGTGAAATGAAGATTTCCCTGTTCATCCAGATAGCCACAGTCAGATAATGTGTACGGACAAACCACCCCCGCCACATGATAGGGTGTCGTCACATAGATCTCCTGCTCCCGCACCTCTACCTGGACACCCGGAAATGGTCTCCCGATCAAATCCTGCTGTTTTGTCATTTGATCGTCAGTCACATAGGTGATATAATTCAATTCACTCGCCCCATAATATAAAGTGATCTTTGCATTGGGAAAAATCTCTTTTAACCGCTGGGCATCCTCTTTACCCAGACTCTGAGACCCGGAGATAATCGTCTGTACCGCCGGATATGTGTGCCGCATGACTCGTGGCATACACATTAATTTTGACGGAATCAGATAAACTCCATCCACCCGATTCCCGGCGATCATGTCCTCCCATTCCCGGGGATTAAATTTATTTTGTGCCACTATGGTCGCACCAATGGAAAATTGTGCCATATACAGATTGAGATTCCCCGTAAATGCCAGACTACCCTGCACAAACAAACGGCTATCCCTGTGTATACCAAATATCTGATTTTGTATCGGGAAAAAGTCACCCCAGCTCTCATAACTGCGAAAAAATAATTTCGGTTCTCCTGTGGAACCGGAAGTCATCACTCCCATGCAGATATTCTCTAAATCATCTGTCCCATTTTTCGTGCAGATGGCATCAGCAATCATTCGCTCCCGGGGAATCTGCCTGGCATCCTTCGGAACCATTACCGGAACCTCTCCCCGTTCACAGGCCGCCAAAAACTCCACCAGCTGGTGGGATATTTTCTCCCGCCGAATCAAATGAATCCTGCCACGACATCTTTCCTCCGAAAAAAACTTCTGATCCCGGCTCATATTTTCTGCCATCTTCACCAGCTGTCCATAGGTATACTCTGTTCCGTCTTCGATCAATGCCACACGGTCCTGCTCCTGCTGCCGCATCATTTCAATATAATTCATCCATCTACCTCTTCCGGATATCTTTTATCTCGGTTCCAGCCTTATATCTTTTATTGCTGCACTATCCTTTCATTCCTCGTTTCCGGCA
>JAUNIU010000172.1 GCA_030523265.1 Eubacteriales bacterium
CCGCACAGTTAGTCAGGCTGGTGCCGCCCCACACATAAGGGTTGCCGACAAATTGTAAAGCATATCTGGCGATACTGCTTCCCCGGCTGCTGGATGAACTGCTTCCCGCTGTAGTACCGGAAGAACTGCTTCCATCCGATGCACTCTCTGCCGCCTGCTCCTCCTTGATGGATACCGCTTTGTTAAACCGGATCTTGGTAGACACATAATCTTTTGCTACATATCCGGTCTCAGAACCTGTCAGTTTGATCTTGACCCACTCTGAGCTCTCACTCTTTACCACATAACTCTCGCCATCGTTAATCTGGGTCACGATGCCAGCATCTGTACTCTTTTTCTCCCGCACATTCAAAGTATCGGTTCCCTTTTTCACGGTTGCATATGTTTTTCCAAATTTATCTGCAAGTTTTTCTGCTTTTGAACCGATGGCAAGATAATCCTTTCGGATATAACCTGTCACGCTGCCGGAAGTGATTTTAACCCAGTCACCCTTTGTCTTTAAGATCTTTGCAACACTTCCACGGTATAATTTGCCCTTGATGGCACTCTCGGTATTCGGTGATTTACGGATATTCACATAATCCTTTGCAATCGAAATCGCCGTATGCTGAAACTTTCTGGAAACCTGCTTCTTAGCCTTCGGTGCTTCCGTCTCTGCCGGTGCCTCTGTTACCGCTGGTGCTTCTGTCACTGCTGGTGCAGCCGTCGCCACTGGTGTATTGACTGTCACAGTATCTGTGGTATTCCCATCCGCTACATTGGCGGCTGCCTGAGGCATAATCGTTTCCGCCGGAAGTACCACGATCTCCTCTACCTCTGTATCCGAATCTACTGTAGAGACCACTACTGCCTTCGCATTGCCAGCACTCTTACTGACATTCTTCTGAGGGGTATCCGCTAATACCGCATTCAAACCAATCGTCAATATACATGCGATAGTGATACCAGCTGCCTTCTTCAATAACTCCTTACGATACATAGAATAAACCAAACCTTTCTCACAATCCTATATAGAACGCCATACAGGATAAATAATCTCAATAAGTAGTTTTTCAAATTGTTACAAAATTATTACAATCTGTTACAGAGTATAACAAAGTTGTTACAAAGTGTCAACTTCTTTTTGAAAATTATTTCATATTGTCCGGTTTTTCTATCGTCCAGAGGCATGAAACAGCCTTATTTAGACAGTTTGATCAGATTCGCATCCTGCGCAAAATTACTCATTTCATAAAGCACCAAAATCTCAGCATCCTTGTGTTTTTCTAATAATTCTGCCACCGATTTCCGGTAATACCGCAGATCAATCATGGTAATTTCTGTATAATCCTGTAACATAAATGGTACCATACTATTGGCAAAGGAATCCTTGAAAATCACCAGTTCGCCTCCATCTTCTGCCTTGGCTTCGATCGTCACCTCCGCATAATTCCCACCGAAGAAATAGGCATATTTATCTTTTGTGGCTAGTTTCTCTTCCTGATAAATGCTTTTTTGTTCTTTTCCGTCACAGACTACAGACGTAGTCTCTCCGATCTTTGTAGCAGCATACATCACATCCGGTTTCACGGTCTGATCCAATACTTTGGAATACAATGTCCCATAAAAAGATCTGGAAACCACCTCCGGCGCAAACTCCTGATATCCCTTAGGATCTCTCCCCTGGGCACTGGCATACGCCGTATAACCCTGATATGCTCCCGGCAACGTCCAGTGATGGTCGGTACGAAAATATATCGAAGTATCCATCTTATCGTGCTCTAATAACTCCTTTTGCAGATCCAGACCCTTGCGCAGATCCAACAGCCGGGTGGTGGCACAGACCACATCTGCTGCATGATACAGGGATTCCGCCTGATAATACGGTGCGTATTTGGGCAACTTATCCGGTAACATCGTTCCTGCAGAAGGCACTAGCATCAGACTCACCTGATCTGGATACTGCCCGGATAAATATTCCACATAGCGAAGATTTTCCAGATAACGAAACATTTCAATGTCTTCTGTGGTTGTCTTTGTCAGATACGTATCTTCTTTGCCCAGATATGCACCCCCGATATCCCGGTATCCTAATTTTCTCTCTGTATAAGTGGCCAACGCAGTAAAATGATCCCGCCCAATCGTTTGGTCATCCACAGCCTGTTCCAAATCTTCCTGATAATCACCTGTCAGAAAATCCTTCATATGAAATTTTGGCAGTTTGGCTAACACCCGGTTTTCATTATCGGAAAATGTCTTATTCGGCGTACCCACAGTCAATCCGCCCAATAACAACAGCAAACCGGCTGCCGCACAAAAATACACGCGATAGTACCACTTCATAAACTGCCTCCTTTCATAAACGAATCCCATTCCCCTCTAGAACCGAAAATATAAGAATGGATTATAGGAACCATTGACCAAAAATGCCAGACTCAGAATCAACAGAACCATCGTATATAGACTAATAACTGTAAATTTAATCTCTTCCTGATACCGGACACAGACCGCAAGCTTAGGTTGCACTATACGGTTCCACACCAGAGAAACTATGCGCTTTGGCAAATGTGTGGATGCCAGAATCAACAGGATCAGAAGCGGCAAATGTGTATACCATTGATAAATGGCTGTGTGATCGCACCAGCCATCCCCCAGCCCAAACATCGCCGCAAAATAGTGCAGTATCTCACCCACGCTCTCGTTGGCAAAGATCATCCATCCAGCCACCACAAAGAACATCGTGTAAACATGTCCCACCCAGTCCTGCAATCCTTTCAAATGGCGCAGCAAAAATAATTTTTCCACCAATAATAATAGGAAATAATACAATCCCCACAATACAAAATTCCAGGCAGCACCATGCCATAATCCGGTTAGTCCCCAGACCAGAAACAAATTTATGATCTGTCTGCGCACGCCAAGCCGGTTCCCCCCTAACGGAATATAGAGATATTCCCGAAACCAGCCACTCAATGTCATGTGCCAGCGTCTCCAAAATTCTGTAATACTCTTGGATTCATAAGGATGATCAAAATTCTCCGGAAAATGAAAGCCAAAGATCTGTCCTAAACCGATGGCCATATCCGAATATCCCGAAAAATCAAAGTAGATTTGAAACGTGTACGCCAAAGCCCCCAGCCATGCTCCTGCCACTGTCAAAGTGTTTCCGGTAGAAATCTCCGTCCAGAGAGCACCGACCTGGTTCGCCAGCAATACCTTTTTTCCCAGACCTATCAAAAAACGCTGCATCCCCTGTGCCATATCACGGCTCACCAGCGTACGCCGGTACAGATCCTGTTCCACCGAACTATACCGCACAATGGGACCTGCAATTAATTGTGGAAACATGCTGACATACATGGCGAACGCGATAAAATCATGCTGCGGCTTCACCACACCACGATATACGTCAATCGTATAAGACATCGTCTGGAATGTATAAAAAGAAATACCGATCGGCAGAGCTAACTTAATCAGCGGAAGCCCGGCACCAAGATGATTCAGATTCGTCAGAATAAAATCCGTATACTTAAAGAAGCACAAAATCCCTAAATTTCCCACCACGGACAGGCACAAGACCCATTTCCGCTTGTCTGGCTGATGTTCCTCCAAGTATTCCAATGCCCGTCCGTTACCATAATCAAACACTGTAGAAAATAACATGATTAAAATGTATTTCGGTTCGCCCCAGGCATAAAACAGCAGACTTACCAGCAATAGCAGTATATTCCGGTATTTGACCGGGCACAAACAGTATAATGCCAGTACCAGCGGTAAAAACAAAAACAAAAATACAATACTGCTAAAAACCATGACAACCTCATTTCTAATGAATAATCTGTGATAATTTGCCAACCAAATAAGAATTTCTCGTCATAGAGATGTTATTGACAAATAAGATATCCTGCACCTTCTTTTCCTTGGCTAAGGCAGACAATTTCCCGGTCCAATAACGATAGTCCACCACATAAATCTTGTGATAATGGTCTGCCAGATAAGGTACCAACGCATTTCCAAACGATTCCTTCACCACGATACAGGCAGAATCATCTTTGATATCCTTGTTGGTAACGATAGAGTATGCATTATCGCCTCCCAGAAAAGTACAATACTTAGCACTGATACCATAGCCGGATGCATCCTCGATCACGTCACTGTTCACCATCTTGCCGCTGTCCGTCCGAACTTTCATGGTTATGTGGCGCCCCTGCGGATAATATACCTTCACTTTATCCTTGCGTAAATTTTTGTTCTGATTAGAATCACTATAAAACGTACCGATAAAACTGCCAAATGATGCTTTCCGATACTGAGATAATTCATTCGGGGTACGCCCGGTATCATTACAAAACTGACGATACGCATAGTAGGCCCCCAATGCCGTCCAATGATGATCTGTGCGATAATAGATATATTCCGTGCGATGCTGCATCAACGGATCATAGAGTTTTATTTTTTTCACAGGACTCTTAATCTTTTTGTACAGCTTATCGATGGATTCCTTCTGATCGGAAGATCCCACCTTGTCTACTTTATTGTCCGGCAAAGTGATCCCCACACTGGTGGGCACCACCAAATCATATACCTGACAGCTTTTTTCAAACTGTTTCCCCGCACGGTTAATCATTTTGGCATAAACCTCTGCCACACTTGGCACATAATTATAGATCTCATATCCCGTGTCACCGATCACGGCGGTTCCGGTACTATCATATAATTTTACTTTGTCCTGGGATATGATCGGTACATATGTTGCTGACGGGGCGGCCTGTCCAGGCGTGGCCGTCGCCTCGTTTCCCTGATTCGCTGTGGGGGCAGGTGTTGTCTCCTCCCCTTGACCGGATACCGCTTCCGGTGTTGCATCTGCCTTATTTGGTTCTGATGTCACTACATCCGCCTTTTTATCCAAATTTTTTTCATCCTGTAATGCTTCTGAGATTACCACTGCATCACCACTGGATACATCTGACCGAAAGGGACCACATGACGTACACAGCATACCGATCACTAACCCTACACATAGTAATTTTTTCTTCATTGTTGAAATGCCTCCACGATCATATCCTGTGCATGTTTCCCATCTGAAGTCACACATGCCACCACATAAACACCACACCGGACGATCACGGCGCGTCCGATCTTATCTGCCTGCTCCGGGATGTAATCCTCAAAAGACTGTTTCATATCTTTCAAATGTTTTTCTACTGCTGTCTGATTCTTTTTCGCAGATTCCTCGTCAGTTGCCCGAACCACCACCAACTCATCTGCACAGGTTCCTTCGCCCATATACAATTCCATCGTGGAACCCTTCTCGATATTTACCATGCCATCTGCCAGAGAGGAATCCATCAATTCCAAAGTCGTTTCATATTTCACGTCATTGAGTAACTGATTGGTCAACTCCTGTATATCCACCTCCGCTCCGGAAGCAGTCGCCTGCGGCTCCTCCTGTGCTGTCTGCTTGCTTTTCGTAGATCCTGTAGTGCCCCGCCCTGTTGAAACCGTTCCCCATATAAATATAAATAAGATAAAAACTGCAATCACGGCCAATGATACTGCCCGTTTATCTTCCCATAGTTTCATCTATATAAACTCCTTATCGTATATTACGCAATCTTCTCTAACTAATTAATTATAAATGCCACTATAAATAGAAGTCAACCATTTTCCCAAATTTTATTCGGGGATATTTTTC
>JAUNIU010000173.1 GCA_030523265.1 Eubacteriales bacterium
AAGGCATATACTCCAAATACTGCTCCACCGAATAATTTACGATAAGTTCTTTGGGGAATCCCACTGCTTCTATCACCTGCTCCGCGAAATCATATCGGGCGATATCCTCTTCCACATGGGCATCACTGCCCAAAATGACAGGCACCTGGTATTGCATACAGGTCTTTAATATCTTTTCATCCGTCTGTCTGGCATCCTGCCGAAACCCCTTGGGATTAAGGGAATTATTATTTAATTCAAGCAGTACATGTTTTTCTTTGGCGGCCTGCACCAAAGCCAGCACATCAACAGGAAATCTACCATCATCTGGATGACCGATAATATTCACATGGGGTTCATCCATGGCACGGATATAAGCCTCTGTATTGGCTTCTCTGGAACCACTCTCATAACACCCCAGATGCATACTGGCAATCCCCACATCCAACTCTGGCAACGTCCATTCCGACAGATCAATGGTCCCCTTGGTATCCAGAATATTCAACTCAGCACCAAACATCAGCTTCACACCATACTTTTCTCTGGGTAATGCCCGTAAATTCTGAAAATAGATTTCCTGACAGGTTCCCACCATGGCTGGTGCATGCTCTGTGATCCCTAATAATTCCAGTCCCTTATCCGCGGCAGAACGCACCATCTCCTGAATGGTATTATATGCATGTCCACTGGCTATGGTATGTGTATGGGAATCCAGCACATATTTCGTTCGCTCCATGTTACTCTCCTTCTGACTATATTTCGATATCCAGTTCCAACTGTACCTCTTCTTCGGCTTCCAACTTAAAATCTTCGATCTTTTCCGGATTGATCACCGGCAGATCATCCAGAGACTCGATCCCGAAATTTCGCAAAAATTCCTCCGTCGTAGCAAACAGAATCGGTCTGCCCGGCGCATCCAGTCTCCCCGCTTCACAAACCAGATTATACTCCACCAGTTTATTCACAGAATGATCAGATTTCACACCACGGATATGCTCGATCTCCACCTTGGTGATCGGCTGTTTATAAGCAATGATGGATAACGTTTCCAGCAAAACATCGGTCAGCACATGCTTCTTTGGTACATGCGCGATCTTTACGATGGATTCATACATCTCCGCTTTGGTACACATCTGAAATGCACCATCCAGTTCAATGATCTGAATACCCCGGTTTTGTGCAGTGTAATTATCCATCATACTGCGAATCACCTTGCGGCAGGTATCCTCATCCTGCTCCGTGGCCGCAGCCAGTCGCTCCAATTCCACAGCTTCTCCCATCGTAAACAGGATCGCTTCTATCTTCGCTTCCAATTCCGCTAACTTCATATGATCTGCTCCATTCTATGTATTCACTCTTCACTGGACGGCACCAGTTCTCCCTCATATTTTACCGTATTATCATAGGTAATGTAAATGTCATCAAAGATATTTTCTTGGACAATTTTCAACTTACCGATCTTCATCAGTTCCAATATCCCCAGAAAGCTGACAATCACCATCGTCTTAGACGGCTGGCTCTCCAACATCTGACGAAAAGAAAACTTTTGATGTAACATGGCATATTCTTCGATATAAATCATCCGGTCCGCCAACGTGATACTTTCTTTCTCGATCTTGCCAAACTTACTCCGGATCGGATCAATCTTATCGATCTGCTTTTTCATCACCGACTTGAATATGTCCTGTAATTTGGACAAGGTGACATCCGACAACAACTCGCCCACATCTACCTCATCCTTCATGTCTGCGATCCCCTCCGGTACAGACGACTCTTTAAACAACAGCCGGGAAGCGTCCATTTGCTTATCCTTCAATTCATAGGAGGCATATTTATAAGTCTTATACTCCAGCAAACGCTCCACCAATTCAGCTCTTGGATCTTCTTCTTCCCCTTCTTCATTTACTTCCGCCGGAAGAAGCATCTTGGACTTGATCTTTAAGAGTGTAGCCGCCATCACCAGGAAATCACTCATGATATCCATATCCTTCTCATCCATCTGAGAGATGATCTCCATATACTGTTCTGTGATTTGAACAATCGGAATATCAAAAATATCTATTTTATTTTTCTCTATCAGATGCAGCAACAGATCCAAAGGGCCGTCAAATGCATCCAATTTCACAGAGATCACACTGGAATCCATGTTTCCTCCCATTTCTTACTTATAATAATCAAACTGCAAATCGTACATACGCACCGTATCGCCTTCTTCGATCCCCAGTGCTTCTAACTCTTCTAATATGCCACTGGTTTTGAGGAAATTCTGAAAGAACCGGAACCCCTTCTCAGAATCCAGATTGGTATATCCAAGCATACGCTCGATTCGAGGTCCTTCCACCACATACATTTTTTCCTTGGCATCATATTCCACGGTATAGGGATCATCTGGGAAGGTTTGGTCCTCCACCACATATTCCCGTGCAAAGACTGTCGGTTCTTCCTCAAGACCATCCAGAAGCTGTTTCACATAATACAACAATTCTTTCACGCCTTTTCCACTGACAGCAGAGATCGGAAACACCTGTATTCCCTGGGGTTCAAACTCTTCCCGCAATAATGTAATCACGGTATCCTCCTCCGTCCCATAGAATACATCCGTTTTATTTGCCGCAATGACCTGTGGTCTGGCCGCCAGTTCCTCACTATACCCCGCCAGTTCCTGATTGATGATACGGATATCATTTAACGGGTCACGCCCCTCGGTGGAAGCCGCATCCACCATATGGATAAACACCTTCGTCCGCTCAATATGACGCAAGAACTCATGTCCCAGTCCCACACCCTGGGCAGCACCCTCAATCAGCCCCGGAATATCTGCGATCACAAAGCCATCGGTTCCCTCCAGATCCACCACACCCAGCATCGGCTGTAACGTGGTAAAATGGTAATTGGCAATCTTAGGTTTGGCATTACTTACCCGGGATAAAAACGTGGACTTTCCCACATTCGGAAATCCCACCAATCCCACATCGGCAATGGTTTTCAGTTCCAGTATCACCTCTAACTCTTTGGCAGGTTTTCCCGGCTGGGCATACTTTGGCACCTGCATGGTTGGGGTCGCGTAATGCATGTTTCCCTTGCCGCCACGACCACCTTTTAAGATCACTTCCCGCTTGCAGTCATGAGACATATCCACGATGACTTTCCCTGATTCTGCCTCTTTGACCACAGTGCCTTCCGGTACTTTCACCACCAGATCTGCGCCATCTGCACCATGACATCTGCGTCTGCCGCCTGGCTCACCGTCCCCGGCACTATATTTCCTTTTATGGCGGAAATCATTTAAGGTATTCATCCCCGGATCCACTTCAAAGATCAGATCGCCACCGCGACCACCGTCTCCGCCATCCGGTCCCCCGGCGGCCACATACAGCTCTCTGCGAAAACTAACATGTCCATCCCCGCCCTTACCGGAACGAATAAAGATCTTGGCACTATCCGCAAACATTACGTCACCTTCTTTCCTGCTATATTTCCAGATATACCGCCACCAGGCGGTACAAACAACATTTTCACCTCAAAGAAATAGGGGCTGTCAGATCACAGCCCCTGTATCGGTAACCGGATTACCCGGCGAAAAGACTATTATTTAGCATCTACTGGATATACAGAAGCCTGCTTCTTGTCTCTACCCTTTCTCTCAAAACGAACAACGCCGTCTACCAAAGCAAATAATGTATCATCACCACCGCGGCCTACGTTCACACCTGGATGAATCTTGGTACCACGCTGTCTGTAAATGATGTTACCCGCCAATACGAACTGTCCGTCTGCTCTCTTTGCGCCTAATCTCTTAGACTCGGAATCTCTACCATTCTTCGTAGAACCCATTCCCTTTTTATGAGCAAATAACTGAAGGTTCATCTTTAACATATTATTACACCTCCTCTACAATGCTATGCATGTAATGAACTAAACTTTGCCATGTCTGCATCGTGTCTAGTTCTGCTTTCTCTTAAACTGAATGTTCAAATATTTCTTGCCATATTCGCGGCAGATCCCCGAGAGACCTAAAACCAGCGAACGAAGTAATAGTTCGGCAGAATCTGATATCGGTGTCGATGTCAGTTCAAACGAAACGACATCTTTTTCCTTATGAATGGCATGATCAAACCGATCCTCCGTAAAGGATTCCATCGAGTTGATGGTATTGATCACCAGCACAGATACCGCAGCACACACAATGTCCTGTCCATGTTCGGCATATCCGGCGTGCCCTTTCATACGAAACCCTGTATACTCATCCTGCTCATTCTGATAAATGGTTATATTTATCATCCTGTCTCCTATTACGCGTTGATCTTCTCGATCTTAACCTGTGTATAAGTCTGTCTGTGACCATTTTTCTTATGATAACCGGATTTTCTCTTATATCTGTAAACGATCACTTTCTTCGCCTTGCCTTCTTTTACTACAGAAGCAGTAACCGTAGCATTTGCCACGTCAGCACCAGCTTTTAAAGCACCATCACTTACAGCAACTACGTTATCAAATGTCACTGTCTCACCAGCTTCAACCGCAAGTTTCTCCACGTTGATGACATCACCTTCGGAAACCTTATACTGTTTTCCACCTGTTGCAATAATAGCGTACATAGATCTTACCTCCTTATTATTACTCGCTAACTATGGTGATCGCGCGCTGTATTGCTACAGGCAGCAGATACTTCAAGGAACCTCGTTAAGCGGCACACTAGGATAGTTTACCACTAGCAATACGCATTGTCAAATGTTTTTCTGTAAAAAAATGAAAATTTATCCAATACATTTCTATACAAAACCGTCTTTATCGGTTGCGGATGATCCGAAGAAAACGCTCCACATACCGTTTATCAAAATCACAGTCCTCCGCATTCGCATCATCCGATTCCTTGGCGATCCCAAATTGCATCAGCCTCTGGTCAAATTCCTCCAACTCCAGATATGTATCCTCCTCGTAGCGGGCAATCTCCCCATTGGTGCTGGGTGCGGAAAAAACAATCCGCTTCCCTCCGATGTTTATTCGGTATGAAAAAGTTCCCCTTTGCTGATAATCATGCAACGATATCGTCTTCCCGCCAAATCCGGTCTGGATGTTTGTCACATCGGAATAGGAATACGCCTTTCCCTGAGGACAAAAGGTGGAGTACAGTACGATCCGGTCCTCTGTGACATAGGTAACATTAATCAGGCTGAGATACGCTGCAATCACCCACAGTACCACAAAAAGATACCAGTATTTCCGAAAAGCCTGCAAACCAATCACTTCCACCGCATCCTCTTCTCCTTTGTCTCTCCGGCATTTCCGGGAGACAAAGGAGAAGAACACCGCGAGAAAAAATATCACTGGTATCATGGTACAATAAATCATCAGATTTCCTGCCCAGGGTTTCCTCTCATAAAACAGCCAATCCTCTGGAGCCAGAATCGTCTGGAGCTTTGTCTCCACCAGTATCATCAATAGGATACTAACTATACAACCGATCACAGCAGCGGGAAACAGATACCAGGTCGCATGATTATTTTTTTTGACCCGTTTTGGCTGGTACTTGCGTTTATGCCAGTAATTGATCCAGATCCCGGTAAGACATGCCGTGAAGAGAATCGCCAAACCCGCATTTAACAGCAAGCCATGCCATTTCTGATTGTAAATGTTGACAAACAACCACAGAATAGGAC
>JAUNIU010000174.1 GCA_030523265.1 Eubacteriales bacterium
AGGTTGTGGCTCGCGGTCACTTTGAAAAGAATATGGAGTTTAATGGGAAAGAAGATATAGCTCAAATTCAAATCCAAATTCTTGCAAAGAACATGAGCAGGATAAAAAATAATTCCGGAGATCGTATTGGAGCGCCTTGGTGTAAATTGTTTAAAACGGGGTTTATAAAAGAAAATCATCTTTCTTTTATTCCAAATCTGAAAAGGTCGCAGGACGTTGTTTTTAATCTCTATGCATTGGAACATGCAAATAAGGTAGTATACACTAATCAGCCATTGTATCATTACACGATCAATCCCGATTCAGTATGTGTAAAGTTTTCTAAATCTATTTTAACTAACGTGAATGCATATCTGAAAGAGATGGGTAAGTTTATAGCCAAGTATCATAAGAATGATAAGATGTTCCGGGATGCACTTAATACAAAGATATGTACTAGTGTATACAAATGCATGTTCCAATATTTCTTTGATGAGCAATATCCGGGCACCCGTGCCGATATGAGGAGAGAGCTTGACGAATATCTCAATCAAGACATTTTTAAAAATGGATTGAGAAACGTCAAGTATAAAAACCTCGACCGGACAGAGAAAGTATTTGTGTTTTTCCTTAAACGGCGGATGTATGATGTCCTGCTTTTTCTGGTTAAAATGCGGCAGAAGTTTATTAAGGTGCTTCGACACTGATACATTGGTAGTCTAATCAAAGCAGGAGCTTAAATTATGAGGCAAGAGGAATATCTGAAATATATAGCGGATAAAAATTTAGATGTGTTTTTGCGGCAGGGTTATGCAACTGCCGGACATAATGGGCCACACGGGCACCCTGACACACCAGCAAGAAATACGGCGCATTACTTGGTAATATATAGTTATCTGTATAAGAAGACCGGAGCTGACAAGTATAAAAAGATCTGCGATGTATTCGCATCATATCTCTATGATATTCAAGCTCAGTCCAAGTCCGGTGCAGTTAAATGTATGGAAACAGATCGTTTTGATCACTTAAATGGACTTATCGGACAGGGGTGGATTATTGAGGGTCTGTTATATTACTATGATGTATTTAAAGCGGAGAAAGCATTGTCAGTTGCCATGACTATCTACAAAACGCAGAAATACGATAGGACTCTGCATCTTTGGCATAGGACAGAGCTTGATGGCAGTGATATCGGGATTGATCCAACCTATAATCATCAGGTTTGGTTTGCGGCCTGTAGTTCACGGCTCGCCGAATATTGTGGCGATAGTACTATTGATGACACAATTAAGGACTTCTTAACAGCCGGTGCAAAAAGAGATTTTAGGACATACCGGGATGGATTGCTTAAACATTATGTTGATATTTCAAATAAGATGATGAGGAAAATCAAACTCAAGAGCCTGATAAAAGTATGCCTGACTCCGGTGAGGTTTGTTAGCCCTAAGAAATTTGATTCTAAGTATATGGAATATGCATATCACATTTTTGACTTATATGGGTTTGAAATTCTAAAAGAGAGATATGGAGAGTTGCCTCTTTTTAGTTCAGAGAAGTATAAAAGTGCAGTTGAGTATGCTTGCGATATTAAGAACGTGAATAAAACATGCGGTGTATACCGTGCTTTGGAGAAAGGAGATATGTTCAATATCTTCAGTTATTCATATAATTCACCAGCATTTGAGTTTCCGTATATTGCAACGAAAAACGGCTACAAAGATTCAGAGGTCTTTAATGAACTGTACGATATTCAGGTGAAGTTGATGTTTGACAAATATACGGGTATGTTCTCTAGAAACAATCCCGATATCGAGACTTGGAATGCGCGTTGCTATGAAATTGTACGTTATTTGGATGTGAGGTGAAAATAGATAGTGAAAAAAACAAATATTCTATGGATTTCCTTGAACGCACCCGCACAAAAAAGTGACAAGGCAGGAGGAAATACATTTAACTACTATTTTCGCCATTTTTATAATGACGATCGTTTTAGAGTGAAAGTAATTGCTCAGATAAACAATAATTTGCCACTGATGAATCTGTATGATGGAGATGCTTACTATTTAAAGCGAGAAGGAGGATTGCGTTCGAAGCTGAGAAAGTTGTCAAGCATTGAGTCTAAATATAACCCGTGGAATAGAAATGCAAATCTTATTTCTAATCAAATGGAATCCTTTGTGATTCAAAAGATTCTGCAACTTAAAGATGAAGGATTTGTACCCGATGTGGTTATACTGGAGTGGACACAGTGTGTTGTTTTAGCGGGAATAGTAAGAAAGTATTTTCCGGATGCTTATATGGTTGCATCTGAACACGATGTGACATTTGTTGGATATAAACGAATGGCGGAATACTTTTCTGGCCTTAGGCGACTTCTATGGAAATTTAAGTATACACGGGAGAGAAAAGTCGAACTTAATGCGTTGAAAGAATGTAATCTTATTCTACCCCAGAACTGGGATAATAGAAGATTGC
Source organism: Eubacteriales bacterium (assembly GCA_030523265.1). Lineage (GTDB taxonomy): Bacteria > Bacillota > Clostridia > Lachnospirales > Lachnospiraceae > Butyribacter. The sequence goes on from JAUNIU010000174.1 coordinate 2,455, forward strand.
TTATACAGGAAGGAATAGCTGAGAAAAAGATTCAATGGTTAGTGCCTTACTTCAATGACATGAGAGGTTGTAGACGATCTCCAGATGGAAAGGATATTCTTTTCTTTGGAGCAATGGCTAGGCCAGAAAACTACCTCAGTGCTATTTGGTTTATGGATAATGTGATGCCATTGCTCGAGGACATGGATATCCGTTTTGTGGTATTGGGGAGCAATCCTCCGGCTGAACTAAAGAAATACGAGAGCGAGAGAGTTTATATTACAGGTTTCGTGGATTCAATAACGCCATTCTTTGAAAATTCGGTATGTCTTGTTGCTCCGCTGGTTCTCGGAGCGGGCATCAAGGTAAAAATACTTGAAGCCCTGTCTTCCGGTATACCGGTCCTAACTAATGATATAGGAATAGAGGGAATAGCAGCTGAACATGGAAAAGAGTATATTCACTGCAATACTCCTTTAGATTACGAAAGGGCAATAAGAGAAGTTTTTTCGGACGCCACGGTTGGCGATAAATTAGCGAAAAATGCTAAGCGATTTATTGAAAAAAATTATTCGATTGAAAAATCGTTAGCTGATTATAAAGAGAGGCTACTAAGAACAGGAGAACAAAAATGAAAGTTTTAGTTACTGGCGCAGGCGGTATGGTTGGCTCTCACATGGTAGAGCTGCTGCATAGTCAAGGACATGAAGTGTTGGGTACTTATTACAAACCTACAACAGATATCACAGAGTTGGATCCTGCTATTTGCATGGAAGAATGTGATATCCGATACTATCAGGCGGTACAGAGAGTTATTTCAGAATATCAGCCGGATCAGATATATCATCTGGCAGCACAAAGCTATCCGACAGTATCGTGGACACATCCTCAGGCGACGATGGAGACGAATGTAAATGGCACAATTAATGTATATGAAGCTATTAAGTTTGTCCGACTGACCCGACCGGATTATGATCCAATGGTAGTAGTTGCTTGTTCTAGTGCCGAATATGGACAGACGCTAAATGAACTGGAAGATCCTTTTGTTAAGGAAACGGCAGAATTGAAACCACTCCATCCGTATGGTGTTAGCAAAGTTGGACAGGATTTACTGTCCTTTCAATATTACATGAATGATCATATCCGCTGCGTCCGTGTTCGGATCTTCAACTCTACCGGAACGAGAAAAGTGAATGATGTGACTTCTGATTTTACCAAGAGGGCTGTTTTAGCGGAACGTTCTGGTGTCTATGAACTTCGCGTAGGTAATTTGGAAACCAGGCGTGCGATTATGGACCAGAGAGATTTAGTAAATGGTCTGATGCTCCTTGCGGAAAAAGGTGTTCCAGGAGATGTTTATAACTTGTCCTCAGAGCGTTGCTATCAAATGAAAGATATCGTAACTATGATTGAACAGCAGATTGGACATAAGTTTGAAATCAAGGTTGATCCGCAATTGCTGCGCCCGACAGATGAAAAAATCATCATCGGCAATATCGAAAAATTGAAGCATGATACAGGCTGGAGCCAGAAAATCAGCATGGAGCAGACGATTGCTGATATGTTAGATTACTGGCGAAAGACACTGTAAGGAGAGAACAGATGATTATAACAAAAACACCGTTCCGTATGTCTTTCTTTGGCGGCGGAACGGATATGGAAAGCTTTTTTAGAGAATACGGTGGAGCAGTTATATCTACAACATTTGACAAGTACTGCTATGTAAATGTACGCCATTTGCCTCGGTTTTTTGACTATAGTACGGAATTGACGTATTCAAGGTCGGAGCGAGTAACTGATATTAATGACATTCAGCATCCGGCAATCCGAAATGCGATGAAGATGCTGGACATGCATGAGATTCGCCTTACCTACGAAGCGGATCTGCCAGCACGTTCCGGCTTGGGAACTTCGAGTTCTTTTGCAGTTGGTATGCTGAATGCATTTTACGCATTAAAGGGAAAATATGCCGACAAAAAGAAACTTGCAGATGAGGCTATTTATCTTGAACGAAATCTCTGTCAGGAAGCTGGCGGCTGGCAGGATCAGATTGCCGCATCTTTTGGCGGATTCAATCGTATCAATTTTAATGCAGATGGTTATGAGGTTCTTCCGATAATTATCTCGCCGGAGAGAAAAAAGCAACTCAATCAGAATTTGATGATGTTCTTTACTGGTTTTACTCGGTTCTCTTCTGATGTACAGAAGGCAAATGCGGCAAGAAAGACGGATAAAACTGCACAGTTGAAAGAGATGCTTTCTTTGGTAGATGATGCAGAGCGTGTTTTGACAGATAAAGAAAGTGATTTGGATGATTTTGGGCGGCTGCTTGACCATACTTGGAAACTGAAGCGGCAGACTGGTTCGGCTGTGTCGACAAACAGTATTGATGAACTGTATGCAAAAGGTATATCTGCCGGTGCCTTGGGCGGGAAATTGCTGGGTGCCGGTGGTGGTGGTTTCCTCGTGTTCTATGTACAGCCAGAACGTCAGGACGCCATACGTTGGGCAATGAGAGACTTGCTGTATATTCCATTCAAGTTTGAGGATGGCGGCACAAGGGTAATCCACTATACACCAGAAAGTTATGTTCCAAAAGAGATTGGAGGAAATAGTTAAAATGGGTACCTTTTGTTCTGATTATATGTTCCATAATAAGTGGCTGCCCCTATATAAGGAATTCTATGAAAAAAACTATGAATCGTCGACCAGCCCATATTATACAATGGTTGACAATGGCGTGATTTTGCCATGCAAGGCTGCGCCTGATCGGTCATGGGGGTCGGGGGGGGGTAATTGATAACCTTGGTAGATATGTTCCTCAATCGAGTGTTGGTACGGCTTTCGGAGGTCAGTATTCATTCTCTGAAAGCGAAATCGAAGAAATTCATGAGAGTGTTATATATGTGCCAATAATACCGAAACATTGGGGACATTTTCTGATTGATTGCGTTTGTAGATTTTGGTTTATCAATGATGAGAGACTCGAAAGATTAAGGATCGCTTTCTGTGGGTGGAATTGGACTAATGCCGATGTTAGCGGAAATTATCTGCAAATGATTGAACTATTGGGGATAA
>JAUNIU010000175.1 GCA_030523265.1 Eubacteriales bacterium
ATGGTAAGATTTCACGTATCTTTGCCACATTGATTCCATAATTATTTCCACCCACCTGAAATTCCAAGATCTCCAGTTCATTGGTTCCACTTTCCAATAAAATACCTGTCTCCATATCGAATCCTCCCTAATTATCCTTTTATTGCCAACATCTGCTATGGTAATGTAATCGTTGCCTGTTTCGTACCGCCAGTGACCAATAGACTGTTCTCTGCCAACTTCGCCTTCGCATCCACCTCGAACATCAGGATACCCTGTTCACTTTTACCGGCACCAATCTTAGCATCAAAATACTGCAGGTCCCCCTTTGCAGCTGTACGCAATGGCGGAATACTGCGATCATTCTGATGCAGGGCAAAATTCAGTTCACATTCAGACAAATCCACCTTCTTTGAATCTCCAGATGAATTTTTGACTTGAAAATATATAATCAATAATTTCTTACCTTCTGACGCCACAATCGATTCATATCCCTTGCCATAACTCTTCTTTAAGCTGGCAGATACATACTCCAATTCCACATCACGGATGCCAAACACATCACTGAGGGAAACCTGCTGAAGCTCAGGCTGTTCCCCGGTATCTGTGGCGGAGTTGCCTGTCTGACCAGACACCTCATCTCCTCCCGCCGGCTCTGCCGTTGGAACAGGGGCCACTGTTGGCGAAGGCACCGGTGTTGCATTTAGTATAGAGTGGTCGTATTTCAAAGCATATGTATATTCCGAATCATACTTTAATACCGCTCCCGCCATATATTCTGCCGCCTTATCGTTATCAAATTCAGATAAATTCGGCACTTCCGTGCCGCAGGCCGACAATACTGTCATGGCAGCCACTGTCATGACAATCAATAAACCCTTCTTTTTCATCTCGCTATCCTCTCCTAATGAAGCATTTCACACTACAATTCACACATAAATATAGTATCATATTTCAACCAAACACGTCAATGCTAACTACTTCTGACTTTCCCCATTTTACACAGACCGCCTTATGCCATGATGAAGGTCTATTGCTTTCCCGTTTCGATCATTTATTTATGCGCCTCTTCGTAAACTTGCACCAGGCTAACAGTTTTTGCGGTCTAGTTCAAACCAAAATTCTACGCCATCTTCATGATTGATGGCTCCGCACTGCTGATTCATGGAATCCATGACCGCTTTCACGATGGACAGTCCGATGCCACTGCCACCATATGCTCTGGTTCTGGCTTTGTCTACTTTATAGAATTTTATCCAGATTTTATCAATATCCTCTTCCGGTATCGGCTGACCGGTATTAAAGACACTGATCCGCAGGACATCCCCTTTCTGCTGCATTGACACTTCGATTCGTTTCTCCCCATCCACATGGTGAATCGCATTGCTGACATAATTTGTGATGACCTCTTCTACCATATATTCATCTGCCCAGACATAGGATGGCTCATAATCCTCCAGCAATATAATTTCGGCATCCTTTTGTGACGCCAGTAGAGAAGCAGACTGGATAACCGATTTTATCACTTCCACTATGTCAAAACGTTCAAAATTCACCTGTTCCTTGCCAAATTCAATTTGATTCAATGTCAACAGTTTCTTGACCATCTTATTCATTTTATTCGCTTCGTCGATAATGACTTCACAATAAAAATCACGACTTTCCTGATCTTCTGAAATATTGTCCTGCAACCCCTCTGCATATCCCTGAATCAAAGCAATCGGCGTCTTTAACTCATGGGAAACATTGGACAAAAATTCCTTGCGCATTTCATCAATCTGTATCTTATCCTGAATATCTTTTTGCAACTCATTGTTGGCAGATTTTAACTCTGATATTGTAGACTCTAATGTCTCTGCCAGAACATTGATGCTATTCCCCAGCACCCCTATCTCATCCCTGGTTTTCACGGGGTACTTTACTTCAAAATCCAGATCCGCCATTCGTTTTGCTATATCTGCAATCTGCAAAATCGGCTTGGTAAAACTATTGCCCACCAGGATCATCAATACCATCATGATGATCAGTGCACCGATGGCAATATAACCCATAAATTGATTAAAAATCCTGACATTCTCCGTCATGCTCTGAAAGTTGGTTCGCAAATACACAAAGTCCCCCGAATCCAACTGCCCAAATAATTCAATATAATTTGATCCGATGCGGTCATCCATCACCTTATATACCGAAAAATGATTTCCGCGCTGAATCAGTTCCTTATCCTTTAGATGATCCTGAGACCTTTCATCCTCCTGTATCCCCGGTACATACTCTCTGGTCATCTCTTTGATGATCCGGCTCTGTTCTTCTGAAATCACATCTTCGTTGGGATAGTCAAAGGAATAAAAAATCTTGCCCAGGAAATTTGTCAACTGAAAAATATATATACTGGATGAACGATCTTCCTCCAGCTTTTCCAACGACAGGGTACTCATGGAAGAAAGCGCGGCACCTTTCTCCAGATAGTCCTCGTCTTTCTCCACGATCTGGTTTACCTGTGCATAGGAATCCTGTAACATGGATACCTTTTTTTGCTGATAATAGCCGGGTAAAAAGGCATAATTCAACACACTAAAAGAACCGATGATCAATCCCAATATAAAGATCATCGTAAGGATCAGTTTCATCCGGATGGATGATGTGTAATATCTAAAATAACGTTTCACAGGACTTCTCCTTTACACTTCAAACTTATAACCCATGCCCCAGATCGTCTTGATGTATTCCCCTTTGTCACCTAATTTACTGCGGAGTTTCTTGACATGTGTATCAATCGTTCTGGCATCCCCAAAATAATCATAATTCCATACATTATTTAAAATGCGTTCTCTGGAAAGTGCCACTCCCTGATTCGTCATGAAATACGTCAATAACTCAAATTCTTTGAAACTCAGATCCACCAGTTCCCCATCTATTTTCACTTCATGCGCCGCCTGATTGATACTGATACCGCCATTCTCAATCACATCGCCCTCCACCGCGCTGGTGCGGCGCAGGATCGCTTCCACACGCGCTACCAGAATCTTAGGACTAAATGGTTTGGATATATATTCATCCACACCCAGATCAAATCCGGTCAACTCGTCCTTTTCATCTGATTTCGCAGTCAGCATAATGATTGGCACCTGCGAAAATTTCCGGATCTCCCGGCACACTTCCCAACCATCCATCTTGGGCATCATCACGTCTAAGATAATCAAGGCAATGTCTTTATTTTCATAAAACAGATCCACGGCCTCCTCGCCATCTCCCGCTTCCATCACATCATAGTTCTTTTTCATCAAAAAATCTTTTACCAGCTTCCGCATTCTCTGTTCATCGTCCACTACTAAAATCTTCAACCGCTCCATCCGATATCCCTCCGCTTCCTAATACAACTAAAGTCAATGATTTCTCATTGACTTTAGTGTACTATATAATTATGTAGAAAATGTGAATGTCTTATTTCCCAGTATCCTGCAAGGAAGCCTCTCTGTCATCTAATTCCTGCTCTTTTTGTTCCAGTTCCTGCTGCCAATGCTCATACTCATCGATCAACTCATTTCTCATGTCTTCTTTATAATTGGTGAAATAAGTGAATACAGAATATTGGGATTTGTATGTCATAAATACCATGACAAATATGACGACAAGTAATATTATAATCGTCATATTCTTTACCGCACGCCCCACTCTGGCAGATTCATACGCCGCTTTATAACGCTTCACCTGCTGCTCCAGACCGATGGAAGCGGAGTACGTATCCTTCCCCGACTCAGACACCGTACCAGACCGAACCGGGACCGGTGCCAGGGCATCTGCCGTAACTATCCCAGAAGCAATCAACTGTTTTCTCAATTCTACCAAGTATTCGATCCCAATTACCGTGCGAAAGGATTCTTTCTCAATGGATCGGTTATAGACCTTTAGCAATGCCTTTCCGTCACCCGGTCTGGTATTCGCCTTCAGATATGCCACCGTCTCTTTTTCTTTCATGGCACGCTGGTAATCTTCGCGGCTGCGAAAGGAGAATCCTTCGATCTGATATTCGTCTTTGTTCATACCACGCCTCCTATCAACCTCACTCTTCGGTGGTAAACGTTGCCCTCTCGGTAATCCAGTTTTTCACCGCTTCCAGCAAAGCCGTCTCTTCTAAATACTCCCGGTCTGCCTTTTCATACTCTTCCTGTGAACTATATGCTTCGGAATTATAGGTATACTCTTCCTCCACCAATTCATTGTATTCTTCCTCTGTATAATTAATCTTTTCCTTTTCTGCAATCGCACGAACTACCAACTGTTCCTTGACAGTATCCTGCGCCAGTTCTTCCAGATCATTGTCCACAAAGTCCTGCTCATTTTCTCTGCCAAAAGACTGGAAAATCTCATCATGGCTCATGCCATACAGATCTGCCATATCATAGTATTCCTGCAATACTTGTTTTTTAGCCGTTTCCAACAAATCTTCCGGATATAACTTAACTTCACTGGATTCTGTCACTTCAGACCATGCATATTCCGCTTTGTCCGCTTCGTATTCCGATGCCAGTTCACTCCGCAGATATGCATTATATTCTTCCACCGTCTTATACTCTGAGATGGACTGCACAAAATCATCATTATATTCCGGTACAATCTCTTCTCCACAAATATATTTTACGGTAGCCTTAAATGTCACCTTCTTGCCATCAATCGAATCGTCCCCAAAAGTCCCTTCTGGAACATCAATATCAAAGGAAAATTTCTTCCCTGTCTCAGCACCAATAAATGCCTCCGAGAAACCTTCCATCCAATCCTCGGAACCGATCTCAATGTAGTCACTGCCACTGGCATCTTCCACTTTCTTATTATCCACATAACCAGCGAAGTTCGCATAAATCATATCTCCATCCTGTACGGTTCCCTTCTGTTGTTCATATGTGGTATATTCTTCCTGCAAACTTTCTATCTCAGTATCCACATCATCCTGCGTAACTGCCAGAGAAACCGTGATCCCATCATAATCCCCCAACTGGATACAATCCTGTATATCATAATCGCCCGATACCGTTTTTACACCGGAGGCTGTTTTGGATACAGATTCTTTCTGTTTCCATGGTTGTTTCCATGCCAAGCCTACGATCAAGGCTCCAAGTAATACACCCACCACAAAGACACCACCATATGATGCCATCTTGCGGACTGCAATGCGGGAATCCCCCTGCTTATCCACCACCTGATTCGTCTTGGTTACTTCCGTTTGTTCCATATTATGATCTGTCTTCTTCTCTTCGCTCATATCAATCTCCATTCCGAAGCGTCTGCCATCAAAGCTATTTGTGACGCTCCCGCACAATATAGCCCACGTGAACAACTTCACTATTCCTTATGTCTATGCAGCACATTAACGCATAAACTATCACATGACTTTGTCAAAAAAATGTTTTAACTCTTCCATATCCTGCACCACATAATCGGCACCGGCGGCCTCCAGTTCTCCCGGTTCCGCAAAACCATAATATACT
>JAUNIU010000176.1 GCA_030523265.1 Eubacteriales bacterium
TTATTAGATGTAATGATGCCCAAAAAGGATGGATATGAAGTGTGCCGTGATATTCGTAGTCATTCCTCCGTTCCGATTATTCTGATTACAGCGCGGGGAGAAGATTATGATAAAATCATGGGTCTGGATATTGGTGCAGATGATTATGTCGTGAAGCCATTTAGTCCGAATGAAGTGATGGCAAGATTGCGGGCAGTGCTGCGCCGTTTACATAAAGATGATGAAGTGAATAAGACAGACACGGTATTGCGTATAAGTAATATTGTGGTCAATCTGGAAGAGTATTCTTTTATGGTGGATGGGAAACGGATCCCATTGACCAAGAAAGAGATTGAGACGATGTGGACATTGGCTGGTAATCCAAATAAAGTATTTACCAGAGACAATTTATTGGATAGTTTATGGGGATATGACTATTATGGAGACAGCCGTACCGTGGATTCTCACATTAAGAGACTGCGGGCGAAGCTGGATCAGGTGGACCATCCGGATTGGGGGATCAAGACCATCTGGGGTGTAGGATACAAATTCGAGTTTGTGGAGTCAGAGTAATAGAGGAGAGATAGCTTTGAAACGAGGAAATAAGAGGAAAGGACTGTACTATCGTCTTTGCCAAAACGGAATTTCCGTTCGGATATATCTTTCTTTTGTATTTGTGTTGATCGTGACGCTGGTGATGACCGGACTGATCTTCAATCAGATGTACCAGAAAAATTATATTAATTCCCATACGGAGTTGTTGACCAAACAGGGGAAGAAAGTTGCCAAACGGGTGGCAAAATTTTATGCCAATGACAAATTGACCCAGTATGAAAAATATAATGTATATCTGGATGAACTGGAGAAAGCGGATAAGACGGATGTCTGGATCGTGAGTAATCACGAGGCGGCACAGCCGCTGTCGGAGGATTATACGAATGCGGATATGACGGATGGGACCTTGACCGAGGAGATGAACCGGGTATTAGAAGGGGCATTTCAGGGCGAAATCACCGCAAGTTCCAGTTATGATAAGGCATATGGCATGATGATCCTGCGTGTGGCGATCCCGATCTGTGATCCAAATACAGCCCAGGTGATTGGCGGTGTCATGATGGTTTCCATGGTGGACAAGCAGACGATGGGACTGGATGAGGGAAAGTATCTGATTACGATGAGTGCTTTGGCAGCTATATTGATCTCTTTTGTGATCGCATTGGCGTTTACCAGATATTTGTCCATCCCTTTAAACAAAATACACCGGGACATTACGAAATTAGCGTCGGGGGAATATACGGAGATTGTCACCTATAGTAACAGCAGGCAGCTGGCAGTATTGGAGGAAAAATTGAATGAATTGTCTTCCAAACTGGCGAAAGCAGAAATAGAACAGGAAAATCTGGAGCAGGCGCGCAAAGATTTTTTTGCCAATGTTTCCCATGAATTGCGCACACCGATCACGGTGATCCGGGGATATACCGAATCATTGCATGACGGGGTGGTGGTAGAGCCGGAGCGTGTGGATGGTTTATACCAAAGAATTTTGACAGAATGTAAGGGGATGGAACGCCTGGTAGAAGATTTGTTTGTGTTGTCTAAGATGCAAAATCCGGATTTTGAGATTGCCAAAGAACCGGTTAGCCTGCGCCAGGTATTCGTAGATGTGGTACGTAGTGGTCGTATCCTGGGGCAGGAGAAGCATTTGGAGCTGGAACTGGATCTGCCGGAAAAAGACCCGTGTATGATGTTCGGGGACTACGACAGGCTGCGGCAAATGTTTCTGATTATCGTGGATAATGCGGTGAAATTTTCGCCGGAAGATGGGAGAATCCGGATACATCTTCAAAAAAAGGAGGGAACGCTGGAGATCTCCATACAGGACGAAGGGATCGGCATCGCCAAGGAACAGCAGCCATATATTTTTGAGAAATTTTATAAATCCAAAATGCGGCAGAATGAAAAAGGGACCGGATTGGGTTTGATGATTGCCAAGCAGATTGCATTGCGGCATGAGGGTGATATCTGGGTGGAGAGCGAGGCAGGAAAAGGCAGTACATTTTATTTTGTTTTTGCGGAAATGACATCGATGGAAGAATATGAATAGGTTTCACAGAATGGCATAAAAAGATGGGTTCCAAGGTGTGCAAATGGCACAGAGGAAAGTGGGAAAATTTTCAAACATCATCCGGTTGTATTTTGCGTAAAAATTGTATATACTGTACTAAAGAAATATTAATAATAAAAGCCTGAGGTGTTCGATAACTCCTGATATTTTGAACCTACACTTTTTGATTGGGATTCCTACATTTATGAGTGGATGTCAAGCCTCCTTAGCAGTGGAAGACAGATACTTATCTGCGGTTGCCCACCTAGCGTATGCTAGGACTCAAAATTCAGGAACCGGCATTTTGGGTATTGTAAGGATCTACAGAGTCGCTTTCGTAAGCGGCTCTGTTTTTGGTTCTATGTGTCTGTCCTCTGTTTGATCAAAACGTTTCTTTGCAAAGAGGGGAAGCCAAAAAATGTCTACTTGCCTTCCCGCGTGTTCTTTAGTATAATTAATTGGTTATAGTGTCTGGGAGTGAGTGTATTACAATGAGAGAAGAGGAGGAAGAACAGTGGCACAGAAAGGTGATTTGTTATCATTTCGTCCAGATATTAAGGTTTTGGACGCAACGATTCGTGATGGAGGATTAGTCAACGACTTTTATTTTACCGATGAATTTATCAAAAATTTGTATCAGGCAAACGTAAAAGCCGGGGTAGATTATATGGAGTTTGGGTACCGGGCTGACAAGGAAATGTTTAATGTGGATGAGTTTGGTCCTTGGAAGTTTGCGGAGGATGAGAAGATTCGCGAGATCGTAGGAGACAATGATACAGATCTGAAGATTTCCATTATGGCAGATGTGGGACGCTGTAATTATAAAGAAGATATTCGTGAACGAAGCGACAGTCCGGTGGATTTAGTGAGAGTAGCCACCTATGTGAATACAATGCCTGCAGCGCTTGATATGATCGAGGATGCGCATCGCAAGGGTTATGAGACTACCTGTAATATTATGGCGATTTCCAATGCAAAGGAATCCGATATCCAGGTGGCATTGGAAATGTTGGGACAAAGTCCGGTAGATGGCATATACATTGTGGATAGTTTTGGTTCTCTGTTTCCAGAACAGATTCGCAAAATTTCGGATCAGTATATGGAAGTGGCTGAGAAGTATGGGAAATATATCGGTATGCATGCGCACAACAATCAGCAGTTGGCATTTGCCAATACCATCGAATCCTGTGCGAGAGGTGTTTCCTATCTGGATGCTACCATGAGCGGGATGGGACGTGGTGCCGGGAACTGTGCGATGGAATTGCTATTAGGCTTCCTGAAGAATCCGAAATACAAACTGTTCCCAGTGATTCAATTTATCGAAAAGAACATTGTTCCTTTACAGGAATCCGGTGTGGAGTGGGGATTTGATATCCCATATTTGCTCACCGGACATCTGAACCAGCATCCGAGGGCAGCGATCGCCGCTATGAAGGAAGGTCGTAAAGATTATTCTGGATTTTATAAGGAAATTATTGAAAAAGATTGATGAAAAATGCCCCGGAAATTCTCGTTTTGAAGGAATGACTGGGGTTTTTTGTCAACGATAGCAGAGCAGAAAAGAGGCAAAGGGATGGAAAGGAAGAGACAACCCATCGGGGTGTTTGATTCTGGAGTGGGTGGAATCAGCGTTTTGCGGGAATTGGTAAAACAGATGCCGGGAGAGGACTATTTGTATCTGGGAGACTCAGCCAATGCGCCCTATGGTACAAAGCGGTTGGAAGAGGTCAGGCAGATGACCATCCAAAATATTGAAAATTTGCTGGATCAGGGTGTCAAATCCATCGTGGTGGCTTGTAATACAGCCACCAGCGCAGCCGTGGCAGATTTGCGGAAAATGTATCCGGATCTGCCTTTGGTAGGGATCGAACCGGCCATCAAACCGGCCACAGAACAAAATCCCGGAGGACGGATTGTGGTGATGGCTACGCCCATGACGTTGCGGCAGGAGAAATTCTGTAAATTGATGAAGCGTTATGAAGCGCAGGCAAACATTGTCCCATTGCCTTGCCCGGGATTGATGGAGTATGTAGAACGGGGCGATTTGGATGGAGAAGATTTGCGCAAGTATTTGACAGAATTATTTTGGTCTGTGGATCATGAACCGATCGATGCAATCGTGTTGGGATGCACACACTATCCCTTTGCCAGAGCTATGATTTGTCAGGTGGTGGGTGAGACGGTCAGAATATATGACGGAGGTCCGGGTACCGCCAGAGAGATGAGACGTCGCTTGCAGGAGGCGGGACTTTTGAATGATTCGGAAGGAAAAGGCAAGGTGATTTTCCAAAATAGTTATACGGATTCGGATGCCAGAAAACGGGAACAGGAACTATGCAAAAAATTGTTAACTTTAGAATAAACTTAATTGTAAATTTTTTTTGAACAAAACAAAAAAAAGGTGACAAATAAGTAAAACGAAAGTATAATAGAAGATGGCGAAGAAGCATTGGTAAGGAGGCATGTGATATGGATCTTATTGGGAAGAATGGGAAAATAGATGGTATTCTGGCTGCTCAGGTCTTGTTGGACGGAGGCGTCTTTTTCTTTAAGCCAGGTGAATTATATTATGATGGTTCATACCATCAGATTAAAGGAATGCAGGCGAATACTGCGGCTATGAGGGATTTTCCGGGGATTTTTGATAAAATGGATATCCTTGCACCAGAGCTTGTAAACCTTATGGTTTATGTTGAGAAGAATATTAATTTTCGTGTGAAATATGAGGATCTCGGCAAAGAGGTTCATGAGTTTTTACAAAATGAGGATATGACAGGAATGACATTCCTGTATTTATTTAAGTGGCATTTGTTGGCATTGAACAGAAGTGCCACAGGAATCACAGTGTCTATGGAGACACGTGTAAGGACGGGGATACCGGACGCAGAGGAAAAAGTGCGTCAGTTGGTAGAGATGTTGATTGCTTATGATGGTACGGATCCAAATAGTATGCGTATTACAGTCATTGAAGTTGATGCGAATGGAAAAGAAGTGCCTAAGGCTGAGCCTCTTCCGATGACAACATCCATTCCTGAGCCGGCACCAACGTCAGCACCTTCATCTGTAAATATTGATCCATTACCTCCTACGGCTGATGCCAGAACGATTTCTGTGACCGGGAATGTTGCACAGGGCTTGACAGCAGGTCCTGCGTCCGTTGTTCCAGATCCGCTTCCGGCATCTGCACCAGAGGTTCCGGTGGCAGAGCCTGCCCCAGCCGTTGATCCGTTGCCATCATCCAATGCGTTGATCGGAGGAACAGAACCGGCAGCAGGTCAGGCAGCAGCACCAGTGGCAGAGCCAGTGCCAGCGATTGATCCGTTACCGCCATCCAATGAATTGATCGGAGGGATAGAGCCGGCAGCAGGTCAGGCAGT
>JAUNIU010000177.1 GCA_030523265.1 Eubacteriales bacterium
TTAGGAGGTAATGATCATGCGACCATTAGTTATTGGAAATAAAACAGCCCGGATACCTATTATACAGGGAGGTATGGGCGTTGGTGTAAGCAGAAGCAAATTAGCGGGTGCTGTTGCTGCTGCTGGCGGCGTCGGTATTATTTCTTCCGCACAGATCGGATTTGACGAAGAGGATTTTCTCACAAATCATCAAATGGCAAATCTTCGGTCTCTGAAAAAACATATTCGGCTGGCAAAGGAACAGGCAGACGGAGGACTGGTGGGTGTCAACGTGATGACGGCCCTAAAAGATTATGAAGAACATGTCCGTGCCTCCGTAGAGGCAGGTGCCGATGTGGTGATCTGCGGTGCCGGACTACCGGCAAACCTTCCTTCCCTGGTGGCAGGCAGCGATACCAAATTTGCTCCGATCGTTTCCTCACAAAAAGCTGCCACCGTACTTCTGAAACGGTGGGATAAAAAATATCAGACCACCGCAGATTTTCTCGTGATCGAAGGACCAAAAGCCGGTGGACATCTGGGATTTTCCAAAGAAGAACTCCAGAAAGATCAGGCAGACGCATTGGACTATAATCTGGAGATTCAAAAAATTATCGAGACAGTAAAAGAATATGAAATAAAATATCATAAAGAAATCCCTGTCATTGTGGCGGGAGGCATCTTTGATGCGGCGGACATCCGGCATGCTCTGGAACTGGGGGCAGATGGTGTTCAGATCGCCAGCCGCTTTGTCGTCACCGAAGAATGCGATGCTGCACCGGAATACAAGCAGGCATATCTGGATGCAACCCTGGAAGATATCCGTATTATTCAGAGTCCGGTGGGAATGCCAGGCAGAGCCATCCACAATGACTTTTTGGACCGCGCCGAGGCGCATGCATGTACGATCCCACGCTGTCTGGGATGTCTCGCAAAATGTAACCCTTCGCAGATTCCGTATTGTATCACCGATGCACTCATACAGGCTGTCAAGGGCAATACCCGGGACGGACTTCTCTTCTGTGGTGAAAATGTCAGCAGACTCCATGAGATGACCACGGTTCCGGCATTGATGACAGAACTGCAGGCTGGTTTTTGCACAGAAAGCCAAAAAGTTGGCGCTTAAGTCTGGTTTGTAGCGAAACCCGAAATGCAAACAGGAGGTATTACAAGCAAACTTGCAATACCTCCTGTTATTATATTATGAGCGTTCCGCACATGATCTACTCAAAATCCACCTGGATCTCTCCCATGCCACAAGTAAGATCCAGCGTGGCTAATGTATTTCCGTCTGTGGTCAGACGTTTTCCGCTCTCCCCATCAACATCAATGCTTCCCATACCTGTCTTGGTGGAAATACTATAATCTTCTCTTGCCCCCGGTAACACAAAATCGATTTCTCCCATACCACAGTCTGCAGTCATCTCTCCTGCCAGCCGGGTCAAGTTCAGGCTCATCTCTCCTGCGCCACATTTAATACGGCTGGTTCCTGTGATATCGCCGGATACCACATCGATCTCACCTGCCCCCACTGTCAGATTCACAGACTCCGATACCGTTAATTTCTCAATGGTGGCATCCCCTGCTCCACCTTTGAGGGTCAAAGTCTTTGCGGAAAGTTTCTCGATATCCATATCCGCTGCCGCAAAATTAATATTCACCGTCTCAAATTGATGATCCCGGGGCAAAGTGATCGTCCACTCTCCTCCAGCCCTATTGGTTAACCAGTGATACCATTTCCGTTTCGGACTCCGCAAATACCAGGTCTGACCATCCTCATCCTCGCGAAACGAAGATTCAATTTTAGAACCGGAAACACTAAATTGATCCCCCTCTATGATCGTCACATCGCAGGCAGATAAATCAAAATCCAAATTTTTGACATTAATATCTTCAAATGATTTCATAATTTCTGTGTCATCCATAATATTCTCCTCTATTTGTACCGAATCTTCTTCTCCCAGATCCCAAAAGTCACTGACATTGCCTAATGTACCGCCCATCGCAACACCGAGCGCCACCAGTACACAGCCAACCACAAAACTGATCCCCATAATGCCCCAAAATAATCCTTTATGTTTCATCTCAAACTCTCCCCTCTTTTTATGCAAATAGCTTCTGCGCCATGCTACAGAACCAGTTCCAAATATTTTGACATACCTTCCATGCCCCTGGCGCCATCTTTAACAGTAATAACGTCCCGAGATAACATAAAATGATCCCCACTGGCAACATGACCAGACCGGCTCCGACCCCTACCATGCCTTTGGCGAAATTAGCCGTGGCAAAATACACAATACCAGCAAAAATACTCACTACACCACCTACTCCCAAACCGATACCACAGCCAAACAATGCACAAAACAGGGCAAAGATCACTGCAACGAAAGCGATCAAAAGACCAAACAAAGTAGCTGCTACCGGTAAAATCACTGGAATGGCAATAATCAGCAATGTGAAAATCAATCCCCATTTTATTACCCGAGTCGAAGTATCCTCAGATTTGGAAGTCCCGGCAGTCCCCTGCACATTTTCCTCCCCGTTGTACTGCCAACTGGCACCCGTATGCGCATCCTCCTGCTGTTCTGTCTGATGATTACCGGCATTCTGAAAATTCTCCTGTGGTTCAGGATATGCCGCATCCCGCATCTGGCTTGGTTCCCCGTATTGTACATCTTCCGCGGCAGATCCCCGTATCTTTGCTGCCACTTTCTCCGGGGATTCCAATTCCTGAATAATCGCCTGCTCCTGCTCTCTGCCAGCATCCGCAAAATAATCCTCATAATATTGTAATGCCTCACTGCGTTCTTCCTCTGACAAATCCGAAAGCAATCTGCTCAAATCTCCTAAAAATTCGTATTTCGTCATGATTCTCCTCATTTCCGCGCTACTATACACGCCTATTTCATTTTTTCTCTAACAATAGCTCATTAATTTTACCAGAATAACTGGCCCATTCCTGTTGATACAGTGCTAATTGTCTGCGTCCCCGCTCCGTGATACAGTAATATCGTCTGGTACGTCCTCCACATAACATATCATATGTCTTTAGACATTCATCCTTTTGCAGCCGCCGCAACACCGGATATAACGTTGATTCTGAGATCTGTATGACCCCCCGTACATCCTGCGTAATCTTATATCCATACGTTCCTTCGGGCTGCTGATCTACAATAGCCAAAACGATTGCATCCAGCAAAGCGGCACCCGTATTAAATACCATAGTCCACCTCATTTCATGCCATACATCGCATAATATTATATGTTATATAATATTAATTGAGACATATTATACAGTATATAATATAGCATGTCAAGATATTTGTTTTGGCTTTCCCTTTGTTAAAGATAGAGATGGTAGAGACCGCTTCCGCACCTGTAAATTCCTCCCACATGGTACTTTCATACAGGGATGAAAGGCAGCCGCTGGTCTGCGCCTGATAGCCCGTCATTCCCACGCTCAGGCTTCATTAATGCCAAGTTCCCAATTACCATATATGCCAAAATATCTTCCAGGCGCCTCTGTGACTATTGTTTCCATTGCTTTATTAAGGGATGCAGAATAACTTTCTAATATCGCTTGACTTCGAGTACCAATGCTCCAACTTTCTTCTCCAAATCTACTTACATACTCACCCATATATTTGGTTGCATTTGAATTTATCCGTAATGTGTTCGTTCCTGTTTCATTTCACTTTCAGCAGTCCATTCCCTCTGGTAATGAACTAAAAACAACTGTATCACCTACAACTATCCCTAATATCTTTTAAACTTCTAACTGTTTACATTATATCTGACCAAAATGGTATAGGTGTAATATTTTGAAATCGAATTGCATCCTGTGTTTTCTTGCCAAATTCAATATTAAAATAATCCTCTAAATTTTCACCGTAATATATAATATCTATGTCATGTATAGAAATCACAGGTGGGTTCTTATCTAATACCATTGGAATATATCGATATGCATAAATCGGTACTAATTTAGGTGCTTCTTTTAATCGTGCTATTACTTCTTTTGAAATAATTTTTTTATCCTCGGGTTCTTGTCCCCAATCATCACACCAATAAACTTCTCCCGCCATATTATAAACATCTGACAATGACCTATTTATTATTTTTTAATGAACCGTGCATTATCATCTTGGATATCCCTCCAATTATAAAACCCTTTCGAAATCGGCAACGTCATCATTATGAATTCTCTTAAGCTACTAGGAAATTTAATCTGATAAATCATTTCTATTTGTTTTATTAATACTATAAGAGATCTCCATGAATTACTTCATTGACTTGAATTAAGTCTTTCCTAGTATATCTAAAATAGAAACAATCAATGTCTGAAATGTGTGCAAACTTTTCGATTGGTATATAATACTCATCATTTTCAACTAAAACTTGTACCATATTTTTTGTTCCAACAACCACATTTTTACAAATGATTTTACAAAATACAGTTGCATCTTGCATCTCCTGCACAATATTTCCAAATAATTTAATTTTACAATTATATGTATTTTCTAACGTTAAAAAATCAAAATTTCTATCACTAACCAAAGCTGAATCGTCAAAACAATCATCAACAGTTCCTGTTGTAGTGTTTTCCAATTCAACTCTTCTTGTCATTTTATCATCATTAATTGATATAACCTTATACATAATTTCCTCCTTTTAATCAATTTGATAAAAAGACACAATATAACCATTAGTTCCATAAGCAACTCTATAATTATTTCCATCAAACACATAATCTGCAGCATTTAAATTTGTCCATAATGTGTTCGTTCCTGTTTCAGGATTCTTACAACTTCGATTAACTAATTGAAAAATCTTTATCGGAGATAAAATTAATCACGTCTTCCAGATGATAACCGAACTCTTGTTGATAATAAATCAAAAACTCCTTAAGTGCTACAATAATATTTTCTTCCCCTATTTCTCCGTTTTTAATATAACAACTAATACAATTGTGCCAGTCATTATAAGTAGCCGGATCAACTGCTCTTTTGTCCGAAAAAATATTAGGATCCATATCACTTAATAGCGAGGCTAGTGAATCATTCTCAGACTCTCGGCAATAATAATCATCGAGTATATTATACATAACTATATACGCCTCTTGTATACTCATAATATTCCTCCCTATTTCTTAGTGTTGTTGTATAAACCAGTTTCCGAATCCCATACCCTTGGTACATCATTTACTCCAGCATTATCAATCACACCATTTCTGACTCTTACCCAAGTTTGAGTACCATCTTCAGAAATAATGGCATACCAATCATTTCCTCTAGCATCTTTTCCAAGATAATTGTCTAAATTGCTTGTAACGTCTAAAATCTTTTGTCTATTTGCAGGGGTATCCGGAAGATGTCCTTCTGCATCTCTAAAAATGTGTTTTAATTGAGCATCTCCTTGTGGAAAGGTAATTTTTACATCTGAACC
>JAUNIU010000178.1 GCA_030523265.1 Eubacteriales bacterium
AACTGAAGCAAAGACCACTGCACAGAGATAGTACCAAAGCCACCACAAATCCAATAAATATTTTATAAGCGGTTGCGGTAGCTGCACTCACCACCTCGCGTTCCGGCACACAGCTTCCCACTTTCATACCATTATTTAATACGGCATACGCACCATTATACTTCTTACCGGAACATGTAAAACTCTGAACTTTATCTGCTTTTTTCGTATCTTCCAGAAAACCTGCTACTTGTTTCATACCATATTTGGTATCTGACGCTGCCTCTGTACCCGTCTCTAATTTCGGATGATACAAAATATTATTCTCGGCATTGGTTAAAAACGCATACCCTGTGTCGAAAAACTTGACATCCTTAACATTATCCTGAATTTTCGTAAAATCAATATCCATTCCCACGATACCCACAGAAGTATCATCAATAAACAGAGGAATTACATAGGAAATCATATATACATTGATATTTTCATTAAGATATGGATCCATCCACGTTGGCTTTTGATTATTGACCGGAATATAGTACCAGCCCACATGTGTCAGATCATCTGGATCATAGATGGAAAAATCCGTTGGGGTCACACTGCTAAACGCACTTTTGTCATCGTCACGTGTGAAAAAAATGCCCGATGTTGGCTCCGTGAACTCTGGATTATACCGTATGTAACAGGTTAATGCCCCATCCGTATTCTCTGCAAAGTTTAGTAATACGTCCCGCAAAGAATCCGTATAATCTTTTTCATATTGTGGATTTGTCTTAAACTGCTCGAAATCAGTAAGCTGCTTCATACAAATGCTGGCCAGCGTATCCACAGATTGTGAGATCAAAGAAAACTGGGCATCCAAATCCCCTACCATCTGTTGTGTCTGTAATGTCAGAATTTCTCCACTTTCTTCGGAAGCCGTACGGGTGGACTCCCTGACACTAATGAACCCGCATATACCAGATGCAAATAACGCACATAGTAATACTACAGCCACCACTTTCATCTTGATTGTACCCATATTTTTTACCTCCCTAATCAAAAATACATATTTTCACACCACCGTCATGGTGTGAATTTGTAATATCGGAACTCCTTTTCCCAAATTTAGTCCATTAGATCAGGAATCTTCGCTTCCTGATCTTGCCTGCCCCTCACAAGCATGCTTGCTCGGCCTGCTTATCATTATATCATATAGCAGGATAAAAGTAAGTGCTTATTGTCACATATTTTCAAAAAACCGGATATCCCACCACGAATATCCGGTTTTTTACTTTTATATACTTTTTATATTTTTGCTTTATTTGCAAAACTGAAATTCCACCAGATCAAACAGTTGACGTCCCTGAAAATAGCAGGCAGACCAGCCTGCATAGCCATCCTGTACCACCAGATATACCGCATGCCGTCCTGTGATATTTTTTACTTTTCCACGTATGACAGTGCTGTCTCTTTGAAACTCCACCAAACCAATTTCCCTTTTTTCGTCATCAATACAAATATGTATCGTACCATGACATCCCCGAGGCAGCAGTTTCATCATAAATGTCATTTCCTCCCCAGTATAATCTTCACCAAAATCATAATATTTCCATCCCATGATACAACCATCCGTAATATTTGTAATCACTCTGGTAAAAGGATCAAGCTCCGTGATAAACGCTTTTCCCTCTTTTAGCACACATACAGTATCGGCAGGTGTCATCTCATAAGGATTCAATGCGTCCTCAAACCCCAGGGAAGTCATTTCCACTGGTGGAATCGTTCCGTCCTCTAGTATACTAATCCGCTCCACGCATCCTCTGCGTGACATGATCGAACCATTGGTCATGCGGTGATAAAAGACATACCACTGATCCCCAATTTGACAGATTGATCCATGGTTGTTCCCTCCGGGATAATCCACACCATTGTCTACAATATATCCCCGATACGTAAAGGGACCGACAGGGGAATTGGAAGTGGCATACGCCAAGCGACTTCCCACCCTGGGTGAATAAATCAGATAATACGTATCTCCAATCTTTCTGGGGGAACATGCCTCGAAAAATCCCTCCTCTGTCTCTGTCACCGGGATAATATCGGTCTGATAAGTCCCATCTATGACCTGGTACATATTATCTCCATTGATTTCGCACAGATAGGAACCTTCAAAACCACAATATACATACACTCTCCCATCGTCATCTACCAGTACCCCAGGATCAATAAATGTTCCATCATCATAATGTTCAGGAATGTTATACTGATATTGGGACAAGAAACGAAAGGGACCTTCCGGTCTGTCACTGACTGCCACACACCCCTTCGCATTTACAATATAGGCATACAAGTAATATTTCCCATTCTTTTCTACCACATCCGGCGCATACAGTTCATTTTCTGTCCAATCAACCTCTGTAGGTCTGTCTTCACCGGAGCGGGTGCGAAACACGTCCCCATGGCAGACCCAGTGCTCCAGATCATGAATCGACGCCGACCATACTTTTAACTTATAATCACAAAATGCTTCACAATCAACCCTGTCATGTGAACCATACACATACACACGGTCTCCAAATACTCTTGGTTCCCCATCCGGAATATATTCCCAAGAGGGAAGATACGGATTTGCCATATTAACCTCATTTCTATGACTCGTTTACAAATTTCCAATTTTCAAAGCTGTATACTGCCCCATCAAATGCAAAATAAAGATCATGGACTCCTGTGATGGCTTCCACCGGCAAAATGACAGACGCTTTTCCATCTTCTCCTGCCACGATATCCCCCTGAGCTACCACCATTCCATCCAGCGAATCTGCTATTACACGGATCTTTGCCGAAGCAGCCACAGTTGTATCCATGACAAAATTTGCCACAAAGGTGGATGGGGTTTTGTCACCAAAGTCAACACCTTCTATGCTGCTCCAGCTATACTGATAAAGATCCGGAGCCGCAACCGCTTCCATGCGCGCACCGTCCTCCGTGCGCAGATATCCATTGTACAACACCTCCGTCTTTGTCTTACCCGTAGATTCATTCACCGTTGTCTCATAGAAATAATCCGGCATATTCTTATCATTTTTTGCATAACTCAGTGCGACATAAGTCCCCTGTTCTTTGTATTGTGCATTGGTTTCCTTATCTTTCTTTAATACCTTTGCATAATCCATATGAATGGCTTCCATACCGGAACAGTTGGTATATACCGTGCCTGCGGTCTCTGCATATGGATTAAAATATTTTATCTGTGGCACACCCAGGAGGTCCTGATCTACCACTGCAAAGGTGCCATCCTCTTTCACAGTTAATTCATTAATAGCAGTACTGCGATATCCCAGATATTCTGCATCCAGATTTGTACAAAATTCATTTTTGCAGTAGAGCTGATCCTGTAGCACCATTGTATGGTAAAACATATAATATTTCCCCTGAAATTCTACAATACTGTGATGGTTGTTTCCCCATGCTTCTTCCCCCGATCTGTTATGAAATACCGTGCCGCAATTTGGCAGAACATCTCCCTGGAAGGTGTATGGACCTTCGATATTTTTCGCAGTCATATACAAGATAGAACACATCTGGTGATCAGAGCCACTGGTCCAGTCACCACAATAAGAATAATAATAAGTATCACCGATCTTATTGAAACCGCTGTCTTCGTTCATATATGGCGCATCAATGACAATCTCTTCCTCTGCAAAAGAAATCATATCATCCTGTAATTTGCGAATCCGTGCACCATTTGTTACCTTTCCATTTGCGTTTGTTGTCTGGTTTCCACTGCCATAAGTCAGCCATGCAGTTCCATCATCATCGATAAATGCCGCCGGATCCAAACCGCTGGAAGAAGTATCCGTTCCACTGGTGACTAACGCTTCGCCTTTCACATCCCGCCATGGACCATAGGGTGTATCCGCCTCCACAACACCGATTTGCCATCCGCCATTGGTAAAATACATATAGAATTTTTCCTGACCATCCACCGTTTTATGCACGGCGCACGGTGCCCAACAACAGTTTGCCCACTGACATACCCCCTGCTCTCCTGCGATCTGATAGATACCATGATCGGTCCAGTTCACCATGTCATCCGAAGAAATGATGTGGACACTCTGGATATAGCCATAACTATTCGCGCCATTTTTATCCGTAGCTTCATACTGCTGTGAATCATTGGTCATGTACACATATAGCCTTCCATCATATTCCATGGCATAAGGATCGCAGGCATAGGCATTGGTCAATGTCGTGTTATGATTGCCCGCCTCCTTTGCCGCAACAGCATATGTAGAATATTCAGCCGTCCTGTCATAATAATTATTTTCAGTTTCTGACGGCATCGGTATATCCGGCATCGGCGTCGCCGTCACATCCGGCATTGGTGTATTGGTTGGTGCGGTCAGATCCGGTGTATGCGCCGGCGTGTTTTTCGGCATAGCTGTACCCGGTGCATGGGTTGTCGTATTTTGGGGTACCGGAGTACCCGATGCAGCCTTGGATGGATTTTTGGCTTTGACCACCTTAATTTTGCAGTTCAGCTTCTTAGTCCCCATCTTTGCCTGCACTTTAGCAGTCCCCAGCTTTTTAGCCGTGATCACCACAGAACTTTTCCTTTTCTTTGACAAAGCGACTTTCTTTTTTCCTGATTTCACAGTCCATTTCACCCTTTTGGTAGTATTTTTTACTTTTAAGGTAAATTTTTTGCCCTTTGTCAGGGTTTTCCCCGTCTTATTCAATCTTACCTTTTTCACAGTCTTGTTTTGCTTCGTCCCGGCGGCCTGTGCCTCCTGCCCGGACACTGCTTCGCCTGTCACAAGCAGCGCTGCCACCATACAGACCGAAACTACTCTGTACAATCTCTGTTTGCATTTCCTTTTCATCATCTTCTCCTTTCCATCACGAAACAACGTTTATTGTTACTATCATTGTATCGTTTTCATGCAAAAGAAACGATCACATTCTTTGCGCAATTTTTATCTTTTTTTGCACTTTCATCCGAAAAGCATTTGCACACAGAATAAAGTTTTACTATAGTATATACAACGATAAGAAAATGGAGGATTGGCATGATTTATCAAAATACCTTTCAGATGGCTGAATCACATACAGAAACCAACATAAGCTGTTTTCACTACCATGGCGATGCAAACGGGGGATATCCCCTGCACTTTCATACACATTATGAAATTTCTTATGTGATTCAGGGAGAGCGCTACGAAATTTATAACGGTCAATACCATAAAGTCGGGGCGGGTTCCCTATTCTTCCTGCCGCCACTATCCATGCATGGCAACCAGAATATTACATCCGTAGATGATCTGGTAATTCAGTTCTCCATGGACTATCTGAGACTGGCAACCTATGATTTCAAGAAAGATACTGCCATTCTGCTAAAAGATACGACAAACCCTTGTTATGAAGTCCA
>JAUNIU010000179.1 GCA_030523265.1 Eubacteriales bacterium
GTATATCTTGGTTATCAACTGATAACCAACTATAGTATAACATTATCCCGCATAAAAATCAACTGAAATATTAAAAAAAAATTAATAAAAATTTAAAAATTTTTCATCTTTTGTATCATTTGTTGATATAAACATTTCCCTTTCACACCAGTTCATGCAAAATGCGGAAACGCAAGCTTAATGAAAAGCACAAAACAGACGATACATATTATACAGAATATTTGTTTATTACAATAATGGTCTGGATGTCAATAATCCCTTCGGGGCATTGACACCCAAATCTAAAAATACAATTCCATGGGAGGTATCATTATGGCAACCACAACGATATCATATTCTTATGATTATTATTTACGCAGTATATATTCATCAAACCGTTTTGCGCGCAAATCTGAAAACCGCTCTACGATAACAAACAAGGAGCTGGTGCAGGCAGATTCCGATGCCATGAAAAAGATCACGGAAAAATTACGGGATCTGGAATATTCGTCTGATAATGCTTCGGAGGTTCTGACGGATGTCAAAATGTTTATTGAAACATACAACAATCTGATCAGCAGTACCGAAGAGAACAGCAGCGATGAGGTTGCCCGATTGCAGAAGCAGATTACCCAATTAACGAAAGACCACAAAGATGAACTGGAAAGTCTGGGAATCAGCATTAATTCCAGCAACAAACTTACTTTGGATAAATCCAAATTTGGCGAATGCAGTCCATCCAAAATCAAACGCTTTTTTGGAAAAGACAGCGATTACATTTCCAGCATCCGCAATTATTCCCTGCGGGCAAAACGCCTGGCGAGACGTCAGGTGGAGACAGCCCCGGAAGAGACAAGCGAGACCAAAAACAAAACAACCCAGGCAGCCGAATCCGATCTGTTGCAAAGCCTGCTTGCGTATCCAGAAAACGGCAGCACCTTTGATGCAAAAAGCTAGACCGGATCGTCCATGGAAGTAAGATCAAAATCCAAAACAAAGATGCCTTCGACGGAACACTTTCCCCGTTCCATCGAAGGCATCTTTGCTGTTTGTATCATTAATATAACGCCCTGCATTTCATTCGCTTACAATCCAAAAACGTTTCACAGTCAATAGCGGTCAAGATCTCAGCCGATCTCTTACACATATCTAGACACATTTAACTTCACTCCAGGACCCATAGTAGTAGCCAATGTAAAGCTCTTATAATACTGTCCCTTAGCGGCTGCCGGTTTCGCTTTGGTAATGGCAGCAATCAATGTCTCTAAATTCTCCTTTAACTGCTCCTCTGTAAAAGATGCTTTTCCTACTGGTACATGTACGATATTAGCCTTGTCCAGACGATACTCAATCTTACCAGCCTTGATATCCTGAACAGCTTTCGTCACGTCCATCGTAACCGTTCCAGCTTTTGGGTTAGGCATTAAACCCTTCGGTCCCAGCACACGACCCAGGCGACCTACAACGCCCATCATGTCAGGTGTTGCTACAACCACATCAAATTCAAACCATCCGTCATTCTGGATCTTTGGAATCAGCTCCTCGCCACCAGCGTAATCTGCGCCAGCTGCCAAAGCCTCATCTACCTTATCACCCTTAGCGAATACCAGAACACGAACAGTCTTACCTGTTCCATGTGGCAGTACCACAGCACCACGGATCTGCTGATCTGCATGACGGCCATCTACGCCTAATCTGATATGAGCCTCTACTGTCTCGTCAAACTTGGCAATAGCAGTCTCTTTCACTAACTTTACTGCATCTTCTACTTCATACTGCACAGTTCTGTCGATCTTCTTTGCAGCATCTGTATATTTCTTTCCTCTTTTCATAATCAATTAACCTCCTAGTGGTAGTAACGGCGGGTATATCGACACCTTTGTGTCAGCCTCCCACAACGTTCAAATATCAACAATCTTTTATTTATGCGATCTTCTTGAGAACCAGTCGCTCTTAATCCTCTACTTCAATACCCATACTGCGGGCAGTTCCGGCGATCATACTCATAGCTGCTTCCAAAGATGCTGCATTCAGATCCGGCATCTTTGTCTCAGCGATCTCCTGTACTTTTGCCTTGGAAATCTTAGCAACCTTATTCTTGTTTGGCACACCGGAAGCATGCTCCAGACCACATGCCTTCTTTAATAATACAGCAGCAGGAGGAGTCTTTGTAACAAAGCTGAAACTCTTATCCTGATATACTGTGATGACTACAGGAATGATCATACCATCCTGATTTGCTGTCTGTGCATTAAACTCTTTTGTAAACTGTACAATATTCACACCATGCTGACCTAATGCAGGACCAACAGGTGGTGCTGGTGTTGCCTTTCCAGCAGGAATCTGTAATTTAATATATCCTTCGACTTTCTTAGCCATTTGTCTTACCTCATTTCTACGTCGCCTTTTTACTTGCGGACCCATGCCGGCCACGCTAAAGCATTGATCCGTGTTGATGAAATATCTTGCTTAACAAACCATTATTATACGATCTCAACATCGTTAAAGCTGATTTCCACCGGTGTCTCACGTCCGAACATATCGATATTTATCGTAACCATACGGTTCTGATGATCGATCTGACGAACGATACCTGTCGTATCTTCCCAAACACCAGATTTGACAACCACAGAATCGCCAATGCTGAACGGAGCGTTCGGTGCATCGATCTTTAATCCCATGCTCGCCATCTCTTCTTCCGTCAGTGGTACCGGTTTTGATCCCGGTCCTACGAATCCTGTCACACCTCGCGTGTTACGAACCACATACCAGGTGTCATCATTCATGATCATATTAATCAGTACATACGCAGGGAACATCTTTTGCTGAGTAATCTTACTCTCGTCCCCCTCTTTTGCAACATTCAACATAGGTACGGATACCTCCAGGATCTGATCCTGCAGACCACGATTCTCGATCGTCTTTTCGATATCCATCTTTACCTTATTCTCATATCCGGAATAGGTATGAGCTACATACCAACGCGCTTCTGTATCTGCCATACGTTATCACCCTTATCCTAACTGAAAATCTTATCAAGGCCTGTCTTGATCAATAAATCAAGAATGGCAATGATGATGCCTAAAATGATCGTTGAAACGACAACTGCTGTTGTCTCTTTGATGATCGTGTCCTTATCCGGCCAAACAATCCGATGAAGCTCGGCTTTCATTGCCTGGATTACGCCACCCTTTTTCTTCGTACTTTTGGTCGCAGATTTCTCTGTTTTCTTTGGTTCGTCCTGCATAATTTCTTCGTTGTTCTCAGAATTTGCCATCGTTAAACCTCATTCCTTTCACTTACATGATGAAACCTGAATTATTTGGTTTCCTTGTGTAATGTGTGTCTTCTACAGAATCTGCAATACTTCTTTGTCTCCATTCGATCCGGATGATTTCTCTTCTCCTTCGTCGTATCGTAGTTCCGCTGTTTACACTCTGTACATGCCAAAGTAATCTTCACTCTCACGGCATTGTCACCTCCATTTCCTCTGTTACTGTGTCCCAAAATTTGGGCATAAAAAAAAGACTGTTACATCGCCCATTTAATATACCACGGACAAGACATCTCGTCAAGTTGTTTTTTTGAATTTTATATAGTATGATGGCTATAATTGTTACCGTTGATGGTCAGATTCCGGGGACCACCTTCCCCTGGTCTTATCCGATAAATAAAAAAAAGGTTATTTAAATATGAAAAAACAAGACTATATTTTAATTGGTGTGCTGCTTTTCGTTGGCATTGCACTGTTGGCAGGATACCGCATTTTCTATCACACTCCCGGAGATCAGGTCGAAATCACCATAGATGGAGAAACCTACAAAACACTCCCTCTGGATAAAGATACCACCATAGAGATCCCTGCAGAGGATGGCGGTTCTAATACATTGACGATTCAGGATGGCTATGCCGATATGACACAGGCAAATTGTCCCGACAAACTGTGTATCAAACAAAAAAAGATATCCCATGCAGGAGAAACCTTGGTTTGCCTGCCTCACAAAGTCGTGGTAAAAGTCCTGTCTGCCGATCCTGACAAAGATGACGCGCCCGACAGTGTGGCATACTAAAACAAGGGATCAGATACATCTGATCCCCTGGCAATTAACAATAATAATTAAATAGCATCCCACTATATAAAGATGTGGTGTAGGAATATCCAATCGGAGGTTTGCTGGTATTTGGATAACTGACCAGCGTCTTATCCACATATTCCATCGGGTCTAGCTTGACACTATTGGTCTTGGCAAGCATTCGCATACTTAATACGGATCCCTCTCCCAATAATTTCTGGAAAGATCCATCCATGGCAGCCTGCTCTGACAAATAATCATCCACCTGCATATATCCCTTTTCATCAAAGGTCAATCCGCATGCCTCCATATCCGATGCAAACGGATGCATCACACTGCGCATCTCACGAATCAGCTTTGGCATCCGTCCCTGATCACCAGCATATCGCCAGGAACTATCTACCATCTGATTGTAACTATCCACCACATTTCTGACCCCATCTAAAATCTGGTCACCATCCGGCGTATAGGTAATTTCCGCTGCTTCTTCCCCTGCCCGTTTGAGATTAATCTCCAGACTGCGCGCCAGCGTAAATGAATTTGACATGGAATGTTTCTCCACTCCATTTAAAGTAAATTCTGCATTCCCCGGTTCCTGTACCATACGGTTCAACCCATAGTATGATACAATCCCCTCTTTATGTTCATCCAAACGGTCCTCAAACGTCATAATCGGTTCGCCGTCCGGGGAACCCGTCATATCCGTTTCCAAACGCATCGCAATCTTTCCCGCTTCTCTCGAAACCGGCGATGCCTGAATACCGATCTTCGCCTTCGTAATAAAGTCAGATAAACCGCCGATCACATCAAGATGCTTGGCATCCTTCTTAATATTATACTGAAAATCATAGGCGGTATCGTTGATGCTAATCTGGAACCGATATGTCCCTGCCTCCAGACTGCGACTGGTATCATAAAACTCTTTGCTCACATTCACCTGCGGTCTCGCCAAATCCTGCACCTGTATCTGAAATGGATCCGGTAATTCCTCATAGTCCTCCGTCTGAATCTCCACGGCAACCTGATCCTCCTGCGAAGAAACCGCTTTCTTTTTCAAGAAGACAGAATCACTTCCACCCTCATACAACTCCCGAAACGCAGCCTGCAAAGACATGGAGGATTCTTTCACATTCAATGCATAGGACTGCTTCTCATCCGACAGCTTCACCAGATAGATCGGAGAAGATTTGGTCATTTTTGCAATGTCATGCAAAACAGAACGTAACTCAGAATTTTTATGCGTGCTGTATTTGGTGGGTTTCGTATTAAAACCTGTCAGCAAATAATTATAAACATTTAAATCCATATTGCCGCTCT
>JAUNIU010000180.1 GCA_030523265.1 Eubacteriales bacterium
GGAGTGATCCACTGTTTTTCTTATAGTCCGGAGATCGCTAAGATATATTTGGAAAAGGGATTTTTTCTGGGAATCGGAGGGGTTGTCACCTTTAAAAACGCCAGAAAGCTAAAGGATGTAGTGCAAATGGCACCGTTAGAACAGCTGGTATTGGAAACCGATTGTCCGTATCTGACCCCGGTGCCTTATCGGGGCAAACGAAATGATTCCGGTTATCTGACGCATGTGGTGGATGAGATCGCAGCATTAAAGGATATTACGAGAGAAGAAGTGATCGCAGTGACAGAACGGAATGCACGGCGGTTATATCGTTTGGAGAGGAGTTAGGAAGATGAAAGCTTCACGCAATCATGCCTCATCCGGTTATGAGATTCGTCACATCGGAGTGCTGGATGGAATACGTGCATTAGCAATTATTATCGTGGTTTGGTTTCATTTTTGGCAGCAGTCATGGCTGATTCCAAGTGTAGGAGAGGTGAGTCTGGACTGGCTGCCCAGGACAGGATATCTGTTGGTGGACTGTATGATTCTGCTTTCCGGCTTTTGCCTGTTTCTGCCATATGCCAGAGGGATGGTATATGGGGAGAAGACAGCTCCTGCATCTACATTTTATATGAAACGTGTTGCCCGGATCATGCCATCGTATTATGTGGCGGTGTTGGTGATACTCTTTTGTTTCGCGATTCCCGGCGGCGAGTATGTCACCACGAAAGACCTGTGGAAGGATTTGATTCCGCACCTGACATTTACGCATAATTTATTTCAGAGTTCTTCTGTCATGACACATCTCAATGGAGTATTGTGGACGGTGGCGGTGGAAGTGCAATTCTATTTGTTCTTTCCATTGCTGGCAGATGCTTTTCGTAAAAAACCGATGGTTACATACTGGTGCATGACTGCGGTGGGTATCATTAGCAGTTTGTATATTAGTACACAGTTTGATACCTTGAATCAGGGAATGGTAGTAAACCAGACTTTGACCTTTGCCAGTGTCTATGCAAATGGTATGCTGGGGGCATGGGTTTATGTGGCGATGACCAAGAACCGGCAGAAAAACCGGGAGGAAAGTATCTTCTGGACGATGGCGGCGTTGGCTTGTGTCGGCATATACAAAGTGATGTGTGAACATCGGATGAGTTATGCGGCGGATACCAGATGGCAGGTGGATTACCGTTATCTATTGTCATTGGTCTTTCTGCTGTTTGTGATCAGTGTGATTATGGCAGTCCATTGGTTTCAAAAGATATGGGATAATCGGGTAATGCGCTTTTTGGCAGGGATCTCATATAATCTATATATCTGTCACCAATATATTGCAGTCAAGCTGAAGGAATTGCGTATTCCTTATTGGGAGGGGGACACTCCGCCGAACCAATCCGGAGACAAGGTATGGATGTGGAAGTATTTTCTATTATGTGTGGGAATCACCATGTTAGTGGCAGTGGCGATGACCTATTTGATCGAACGCCCTGCTGCGAAATGGATCATGCGCCAGTGGGAGAAACACAAAGGAACCACGGTGCAGACGTCTGCGGGGAAACATAGTCAGACCGGGAATGCGTCGGTGAAAAAGAGAGGATCTAAGAAAAAGAAATAATCTGGAAATGGAGAATGACATGGCAACTTTGGGGATACCGGAAAATACGATACGGATATTGCAGAAATACGATTTTCATTTTCAAAAAAAATTTGGACAAAATTTTTTGATTGATCCGCATGTGCTGGAGCGCATTGTTGCGGCGGCAGAGATTACCAAAGATGATTTTGTGTTGGAGATCGGTCCGGGGATTGGGACAATGACCCAATATCTGTGCGAAAATGCCCGTGAGGTAATGGCAGTGGAGATTGATCAAAATCTGATTCCTATATTACAGGAGACCTTGGCGGGTTATGACAATGTCAACGTGGTAAATGCGGATATTTTGAAGCTGGATATTGCCGGCGTGGCAGAGAAATATAATGGTGGGAAACCGATAAAGGTGGTGGCAAATCTGCCCTATTATATTACGACACCGATCATTATGGAATTATATGAGAGCCATGTTCCACTGGAAAGTATCACGGTCATGGTGCAAAAAGAGGTGGCAGACCGGATGCAGGCAGGGCCGGGAACGAAAGACTACGGTGCACTGTCGCTGGCAGTACAGTATTATTCCGCTGCTGAGATCGTGGCAAATGTACCTGCCAATTGTTTTATGCCGAGACCTAAAGTGGGGTCTGCTGTGATCCGTTTGACCTGTCATCAACACTGTCCGGTGGAAGTGGAGGACGAGAGATTCCTATTCCGGCTGATTCGTGCGTCCTTTAATCAGCGGCGTAAAACCTTGCAAAACGGGTTGGGAAATGATCCGGGCCTGCCAGTCAGCAAATCCCAGGCGGCCGAAGCCATTGAAGCCATGGGATGGTCGCAGACAATACGAGGAGAAGCACTCACTTTGGAGCAATTTGCCCAGCTGGCTAACTATTTGAAAAATAGTATCAAAGTATAACGTTTCGTTATCTTTTGGGGTTCACGTTTTGTATGTTTGTCAGTCAGAGTTAAAAGCACACATCACAATTTTTGTGATGTGTGAATTGCATAAAAATGCGCTTGGAAAACTTGTTTTTCAAGCGCATTTTATATGCATATTGACAATGCTGCTAACAGCAGCATGTCCTTTTAACTCTAAAAAAGACGAAATAAAAAGTAAGGAAATGTAAGTCTAAATCCCCGAAAAGTTTCGTTCCTATATTTACGCATTCTGCTTAGACTTCGCCTTGGCTGGCGCCGGTGCCGGACCGCGGCGAAACAGTCTCGTTTGTTCCGCGATAAATTCATAGGCAAGATATAATATGATCGCCGCCAATACATCCAAAAACGAATGTTGTTTCAAAAACATGGTGGACAGACAGATCAGAACACACAGGATAAGGGAAGCATAACGCCATCCCTTCTTGTCCCGTAACATATAACTCCTGGTCAGTCCTACATGGATGGCGATGGAATTATATACATGGATACTGGGACAGACATTTGTAGCAGTATCTGTGGAATACAGAATACCGATGATATCTGTAAAAATATTATCCCGTGCAAAAGTAGTTGGCCGCATAGATTGTGCATTCGGGAAAATCGTATAGATGAATAAGCAGGTGGTCATACCCAGAATCAGCATGGCAACACAACGATAAAAATCTTTCAGATGCGCTGTTTGTAAAAACAGAAAGAGCAAACTCACCGCCACATATAGAAACCATAATAAATAAGGGATGATAAAGATCTCGCAGAATGGTATCCAGTCATCGATGATACAATGCATATCCGCAAATTCCACATCGCTGCGACGTTCTAACATAGTAAACCATACCATATAGATCGGAAGATAGACGATCGCAATCGCATGTTTATATTTAAATAAAAATTGTTTCAAGCTCATAATGGATACCCTCTCTATTGCAAAATGCAATCTTTATGCCTGTTAAAATATTTGTCCATAAAGATATATTACTAAGTATAACGATTCGTCATAGGTAGTTCAAGTGTCTTTCGGATTCTTTCATAAATTCTTAAGTTTTTTGTTAGAATTATACGCCGGAATATCCATATACTGCAGAATTGGAAATGTTTGTCAGAAACGGACAAATTTCCGCGAAAGAGCCAGTCACCATTTGCGGGAGTGCTTCCAGTCGATCTCCTGCCGGATATAGGCAAAGGTTTGTTCCTCCCCCTCATCTGCCAGCATATGGAGCAATTGTTCCAGTAATTCTTTGGTCTCCGGGTGCAATAAATAGTGGTCTTTGTTTTTTTCATAATATGCCAGTGCAAACCCATCATCATACGTTTCTTTATTATAATTTTTGCTGGCGGCGACGCGGTCACAAAACATTTCCAACACATAACGGGTCGGCATAGGCATCCCTTGTAGCCCCGCAGAGGCATCTAATGGAAAATCAATCCAGTATTCAAAATGATGGCGGTTGCGTCCTTTGTGATGCAGCCAGGCGGAGGAGTAACCGTGTCCCTCTTTCTCACCAAAATTGGGACTTCGCTTGCCGTCCTGATAATACCGGACACCATTTAAAAATTCCACCGGGTGATATTTTGACCAGTCGTGCATGATGCCTTGTTTGTATAACCCTGCTTTAAAACAATAATGTCTCACAAGGCGTTTGTGATGTAATATCGTACGCAGGTGTCCAAAGAAATTATGAATAAGTTTCATTATGATTTCCAACCTTTCGTTTCCATTGTTTCGGTGTACAGCCTTTGTGTTTTTTGAATGTACGGATCAGATGGCTGCAATCGGCAAATCCGGTTTCCTGACTGATATAATTGAGATCCAGATTTGTAAAGAGCAACAGGTCTGTTACCTTGTTGATCCGTACAAATTCAATATATTCCTTACAGGATCTGCCGTAAGTTTCACGGAAAGATTTCGCAAAGTAAGAATAACTCATTCCACAATGATCTGCAAGAGATTTGACCCGCAGAGATTCATTATAATGCATTTCAATATATTCTGTGATTTGTTCAAATGCCTGATTCGCATTTTGTGGTGCGGTCAGAATATCATCCAGCCGGATTCCCTGGGATAGCCAGATACGGGAAAAATCCGTCAGCAAAGTTGTGACTGCAGCAGAGACCATGGCATCATAGCCGTAATTGCGGTGCTGCATTTCCTGTATGCTGTAAGCCATAAGCTCCCGGACTGGTAAAGCATGAATCTGGGGTGCCAAAAACAGGATGTGAGCCGGGTTGGCAGCATAGGCATGCCTGGAAAGAAGGTTGAACTGGGTTTTCCAGCGGTTGGCAGCGGGCAAAGAACCCAGATCAAATTTGAGAACATAGTATTTTACATCGGTTTGGTGCCCTGCATGGATGGAGATCGGATAGATCCCGCCGTGTTCCGGGTTGATCTGGGGATCTGCGGTCTCCAGAAGCAGTCTGCAGTCGGAGGCAGAGCGTTCCGGGAGATATCCTCGCTGCGCATGATCCTGTGGTGGCAATGCATCAATGGTATGCAGACATTGGGGAGGGAAATAAATCAAATCTCCCGGATGCAAGGCATAGACGTGATCTTCACAGGTGACGAGAACCTGACCTTCCAGCAGATATATGATCTCGATAAAATAGTGCCAGTGTGGCAGAATCGGAAAATTTTCGGGTGTAGACTGATGGCAAAATGCTTCCAGAGGGGCATTAAGCTGGTCGCTGTATTCAAAATAATGGTCCATGATTATCCTCTCCATGATAGATTTGTTCTATTTTTGTATGCATTTATTATATCATTGAATGAATCCCTGTGCTATACTTTCAAAACATGAAAATAGCAAGACTTCATTGGAATTGAATATAGAGAAAGGCAACGAAGGAGGACATAGATTA
>JAUNIU010000008.1 GCA_030523265.1 Eubacteriales bacterium
ATATTTTCCCTTAGCTGTTTCCATAATTAATTTTGCATAACAATTGGAAGACTTGGCTTTTACATCTTTAAAAAATTTTTTCTTTCCCGTTGCTGATGGTAAATGCATTGTATCTCCATATTTCGATTCTTGTATATACATTTTATAATCCGTTCCACATTCTGCCTTACCGTGTGAAATGTTTCCTGTCCAACTAATATAATCTTTTAAAGCTAAACCACCGCTTTTGTCATAATTAGCAATGCCACTTACCGTGTATGTAGTACCATCTATTTTATAGGTCACATAATTGGAAACAGATCCTTTTTTTCGGATAACTTTGGTTGCGGCTTCCGAATTCATTGGTACCAAGATCAGAGTAGCTAACAAAAATATTGCCATTATTTTTTTGAACATAGCAAGCCCTCCTAACATGTTTTATGTTCTTAATTATAGTAATATTTGTCTTTTTCACAATATTATTTACATGAACGACATAAATGGTGCACGAACGACTATTCATCCGGATCAGCCCACCTTAGTCAAAACTCCTCCATTCATTTTATATACTTCATCGCATAAATACTCAATATCCTCTTTGCTGTGGCTGGAGATCAATATAACCTTGCCCCGCTTTTTCTGCTCCAGCAGCAGTTCCCGGATGTCCTTTACTCCATTTTCATCCAGGCCATTCATCGGCTCATCCAGAATTAATACTTTCTGATCCTCCATAATAGCCTGCGCAAGCCCCAGACGCTGACGCATACCCATACTATACTTACCGACCGGAGTCTTCAGCCTGGGATCCAGGCCGCACTTCTGCATGGTATTTTTAATCGTTTCGCGGTTTGCTTTCGAACGGATCGAGGCCAGCAGTTTTAGATTGCGATAGCCGGTATAACAACCGATAAAACCCGGCGATTCTATGATGATGCCAGCGTCCTCCGGATAATCTATATCCTTGCCTATCCTTTTATTACGATACAGAATCTGTCCATCCGTTACTCTGGTAAACCCGCAGATACACCGCATCAGCATGGTTTTCCCGCTGCCGTTTTTCCCGACCAGACCGTATATCATGCCCTCCTGCAGTGACAGATTAATATCCGACAATATTTTTTTGTTTTTTATTATCAGGGAAACATTTTGTACTTCAATCATCCTAACATCCTCACCTTATCTGATATTTTTTCCGGCACAGCATACACGCTGCAATGAATAGTAATATCATTATTCCAAAATACAGATAGGACCACTCCGGCCGGAAAAGCGGCCTGGAATAATACTCAGAATAATGCAGCCATATCACCGTATGCGCCATCGGAAAACACCACATCGACTCTAACCGCAGTGAACAGGTAACTGCCCCCATAAATATGAGTGCGCCGTCTATCAAAATGCCTGCCAGCTTACAGTTCAGGATCGAAAACAGCAGAATAATAACGCTCAGCAGAAAAAAACAGAAAAACAGAGACGTGATGCTATAGAGCAATGCCGTTTTTAAGTCAATCTGCTGATATAAATTCTGCGGTAACAGCTGTAACACATAATCACCCATACGATCCGGAAATTTCGCCCTGTATTTCGTCAGCGCATCCGAAAACTGCAGAGTAACATCAGAGCATCCCGATACCAGGATACAAGAGACCAAAAACAATAAAGCAATCATCGTGACCGCGCTCAACAGGGCAAATAATAATTCCCCAAACAGCCATTGCATTTTTGACGACCGAATATGGGAAAAGATTAAACCGCCTTCCGCCCTGGGTGCATCCGAAACCATGGTGATGTAAAACAAAGGCAGAACCAGCATGACCACACCGGAATTACACAGCGCGATAAACGGCTCAAAAATATTCAGATTTTCTTCCATTTCCACACTGCATTGCTTTAATGGGACAATGATCTGTTCATTTAAGAAAATAAATAAAATACCTAAAACAAACAGCTTCGTACTGCAAAATAAATTGATCCATTCTACCGACGCTATCGCCCAAATAGAATGAATATTGTGCTTAATCTTACATAACATGTTTACCGGTCCTTTTCACAAAAAACAGAAGGCATAGAATGTACACTCCTGTAAATATACTCACTGTAAATAACTTGCTTCGGATAGATTGATAACCAATGATATTCTCCATTGAAATCATCTGAAAACGACGGAATGCATCCCATTTTTCATGATTGATCAGTCCGATCTGTATCTTGGTCAATACAGAAGAATACAAATAGGAAAGCATCATCGGAAAGGTCATTAAAATATTTTTATCCCTGAAAAAAACAGATACGGCATATCCGTAGATGCTAAACAACATCCCATAGATAAAAACAAATGCCGTGCGGGATAGGATTTGCCGCACATCCTGCCACAGCAATCCGGAAC
The DNA here is from genome assembly GCA_030523265.1 of Eubacteriales bacterium. GTDB lineage: Bacteria > Bacillota > Clostridia > Lachnospirales > Lachnospiraceae > Butyribacter. The sequence goes on from JAUNIU010000008.1 coordinate 2,366, forward strand.
CGCCAAAATTCCATACCACGATACATCCATACAATAAATATCCAGCAATCAAAACGACTCCGCCCAACAGCATGGAACATAATGTTTTCGCGATACAATACGTCCATTTGCTGCTTCGGATCTGATAAAATAAGATGACGCCAGATGATCTTTCCTCACTGAAATAAGATAGGTACGAAGCGGTCAGCAGAAATGGCAGGATAATATGAGCCCACTGGCCTATGCCCGCTTCCCACACTTCAAAATAATTCAACTGCTTTATCACCGCGGCCATTTGCTGCCGGGCCAGTATCACCGATAGCACCGTATAACTTTTTTCCGTTTCATCTACATAGCATTCGCTTAATAAACATACGAAAGTAACGCCAAGCACCGAGAGCGGAAAAAACAGATTACAGAAACACCGGTATAAATCTGTCTTTAAAACTTTCAGCATACGCACCTCACGTTTCCGATAAATTATATTCATATAAATAGATCTCACCAGAAACCGCATTATGGTATATCCGGACTCCCCGGCCGTTCAGAATGTTTTTCCCGCTGTACTGCCAGCATGGGTACAATGTATCCTGATCCTCCTCCAAGGAAGTACAGATCGGACAGTATACAAACGCTACATCTTCCACCCGTACCGTCAGATTCGCGGCAAGCTCCTGATCCAGGCGGGCCACGGAATCCCTTAAACGGATGATCTGATCGGTTTTCTCCTGTTCTGAGAACGGCTGCGCCTCGTTATGCCCTGTAAATGCATTCACCGTACCGCTCGTCGCAACATATGCCTTTTTGCTATCTTCACGGATCGAAATATCATCATACTCCGTACGTGCTGACGCATCCGAGTATGCGATCGGAATCCCTTTATAGGACCGGCATATATCGAAAATATATCCGTATTTATCCTTGATCTGAAATACCTCCGCATACGGAATATCAATCGAAATATCCTCTGATATCGCAAACGGAGTTCCTGCCGCAAAGTATTGAACCGCCATATTTCTGGCGTCACATATCTTCGTTTCTCCGTCGATCAATTCATATGCGTCATCGCTGTCCGCATCAATCTTTGACTCCGAAACAATCTTCTCCTCATTGACTCCCAACGCGTCCATCGCCGCCTTGGACGTTTCTTCCAGGTATCGATTGATCGTGCCATCGCTGACGGAATATGCGCCGTCCGATCCCATCTGCCAGTAGCAGTCTTTGGTATTAACAAAAAAGAAATCGCCATTCGGAAGTGTATCCCGATTCTCATATACCCCCGGATAGTTATACGGATATTCTTTCGAATCGTCATCCGTTCCATTGGCCGCATCCCGTAATTGTTTTTTGAGGTTCAAATCCTCCTGCCCGATCTCCTTTAACCATTCCTTAATGCTCTGAATGGATTCTTCTACCGTAACGCCCCGATCCTCCGACTGCAGAATATATACCTCGGAGCATTCCGGAAATTCCTCAAATTCCGCCTCCTTAAACTGAAGCGTATCGTATTCTTCCTTCTGAATTTCCTTAATATCCTGCTCCATTTGCGAACGGTACTCCTGTACTTTGACAAGCTCCTCCGTTTTTTTCTCCTCTTTCTTTTCGCATCCGGCAAGCATTACCAAAGCTGTCAAAGCAAAAGCCAGATACACTTTTTTCCGATTCATATAAAACCTCATTTCTGTGGTATAGGTAAAGCCATTTGCCTTGCCTAAATTCAAATTCCCATATGAAAATTACTTCTTTATTTTAATGATACCTGTTGACGTCGTATAATATCCTTTCGCTGCCGACACCGTATACTCCACTGATGTTTTAATTGCCTTTTTAGTATGCCAAGACTTTGTTTTACCAGTAGTCGTCACCCAAACCGCCTTGTCATTATTATCAATCCCGCCGGCGTTATTGGCCTCGATCGTCAACCGACGTCCATTCTCGCCCCCTATTCTTTTGCAATTACCGATAAACCCATCACTATAATAGGATACATACAAAACATCCGTACGACTGCCAGCCGACGTCGGTGCACCCGGTATCCGATACTGAATCGCCCATTCGTCTGATGTTGCCGCCTTGGAACAAACAACATTACCAATGCATATACTCGTCAATATCCCTGCTATGACTAGTCCTCTTACAACTTTTCTCATCATTCTCTTTTCCTCCTTGCATACTTTAAGCCAAATTGTCCCTTGTACTCCCAACCTTTTTTGCAAATGTAGAGGAATTATAACATAATCAGAAAATCAATATTTCAAAATGGTAAAATTAGTAGTTTAAATGGTAAAAGCAGTAGCTTTTCGATATGATTCAACATATGTCGTTTCAAATAACTTTGCTCGCAATAAAGTATTTTCTTTGCCTGAAACTTTCAATCTCACTACCCACAGTTACTTTCAAAATTTTTTTCTGCATAAAGAAAGACACTGTATAAATAAATTTACACAGTGCCTTTGCAACTCTTTTTATAAATACCAATATTTAATTATAAATGAAGACAAACCTCATATTTATACACTTCCCCTAACATTACCGATGCATGGAGAAAGTATCCATCGGATAGTTCGCCAGATTTGCATGAACCTCACGGTCATCCGCCTGATCCAACAATGCCTTACGATCCTTTAATGCTGCCTTCTCTGTACGATGCTGGCTAGGACCGCCTACACATCCTCCTTCACATACCATACCCTCGACAAAATCCTCTGGGAGACGACCTAATTTCAGTAAGGTCAGCGCAGCCTTACACTCCGCAGCACCATTGCAGGCACGTACTTTGATATCTGCATTCTCATTTGATTCATTGAGACACTGCACCACTGCTGCCGTAACACCGCCGGAATTGGCAAACCTCTTGCCATAGATACTGGCTTCCTGCGTATCGTTCTCTTCCGGCTCAAATTGAACATCCTTCGCCTTAAGCATCGCACGCATCTCACCATAGGTTAATACATAATCCGCATTTCCCTCAATACTCTTATCCTGGCTTTCCGCTTTCTTGGCAACGCATGGCCCGATAAATACGGTGATCGCTTCCGGATCCTTCGCCTTAATCATACGAGATACGGCACACATAGGGGAAACGGTGGTAGATACATTCTCATATAATTCTGGAAAATGTTTCTTAACTATATTGACAAAAGCCGGACAGCATGATGTGGTCATCTTTTTGCCATCTTTATAGGCTTCTGCCCACTCTTCAGCCTCGGCGGCAGCGGTCATATCACCACCCAAACCAACCTCAATCATATCCTCAAAACCAACTTTCTTCAAGCCGGTACGGATGCTGGACATGGTGATATCCTTACCAAACTGTCCCTCCGTGGCAGGTGCCACCATCGCATAGACTTTCTTTCCTGCACGCATGGCATTGATGATATCCACGATGAATGTCTTGGAACCAATGGCTCCGAATGGGCAACTATGGATACAATGACCACACTGAATACATTTCTCCTCATCAATCACGCAGATACCGTTTTCATCATAAGACATCGCATCCACCGGACACGCCCTGCGGCACGGCCGCATCAGATCTGCAATGGCATTGTAAGGACACGCCTTGGAACACAGACCACACTCCTTACACTGATTTGGATTAATATATGCACGGTCACGCCCCATGGTAATCGCACCAAAACGGCATGCCTGCTGACAAGACTTTTTCATACACTTACGGCAGTTGTCAGTCACCACATAACGGGCAATCGGACACTCCTCACACGCCGAAGAAATCACCTGGATCATATTATCACTTTCACGATCACTTGGACATTTTCCTTCGGTCAAACGAACTCTCTGACGAATAATCTCGCGCTCTTTATAAACACAACAGCGAAATCTGGCTCTTGACCCAGGTATCAATTCATAGGGAAGCAATTCCTTCTTTTCCTCCAGGGTTCCCTCATAAGCTAACTTCGCCACTTCACATAGTACCTGATGTTTAATACTTAATACTGTTGCATCATCTGCTAGCATTGCTCTTCTCCTTTCATGGTCTTTTGTACTTTTTTTCTCAATAATCAACAGTATAACATGGATTATTTATAAAATCTAGTAAAGTTAAAGCTTTGTTTGCCCCGTGGAAGAAATTCTCATGCCAATCCTTGCCAGTGCCACTTTTCTACCATAATTTATGCTATAATGTACGCGAAGGCAAAAGTGAGACTGCTTTGACTCACAAGATTTCGATGCTTGCATCAGAAAGATTGCGGGCAAATTTAGGCGAACGCGCCCGCGAGGGGAAAAACCGCAGGTTTTTCCGCCTTTTGCCTGAGAAAAATACGATAGTGAGACTACCATATTAAACAACCCTTAAAAGAATGGAGATAATTTATGAAGAAACAGATATTAAGCACCCTGCTTGCAATTTCTTTGACCATATCACTTGGTACCGGCTTAAGTTTCACCGGACAGAAGCCAGTCCAGGCATTTGATACCTTAAGCGGCACACTCAGCAGTGGCAGCCCTTTTACATCATCCACCTATAATCACTCCTCCTCCTTCCAGGGGATGAAGGTTTATCATGGGATTGATGTTTCTTATCACAATGGCAACATTGACTGGAATGCTGTCGCAAATGATGGCGTGGAATACGCATTTCTTCGCGCCGGCTACCGTGGATACGGCAACGGTTCCCTGCAGCAGGATTCCAAATTTGCCACCTACGCTCCGGCTGCCATCAACGCAGGTATCCCCATTGGCGTATATTACTTTACCGAAGCCACGACAGAGAAAGAAGCCATCGAAGAAGCCAAAGACTGTATCCGGATCATTCAGGAAAACAACATTAATGTAACGTTGCCCGTGGCTCTGGATTATGAATATCAGTATAATGTGGCAGGTAAATTAGTCAGTCCCAAAGCCGGTCTCAGCAAGGCCAAAGCCACCGCAAATTGTCGGGCATTTTGTGACACCATCGCTGCTGCCGGCTATACCCCTATTATTTATGCCAACAAAAGCGATCTGTCTACTTTGATTGATGGGGCGGCACTTTCTGAAAGTTATGGTATCTGGCTGGCAAATTATACCACTACCACGACTTATACGGGTACATACCAGATTTGGCAATATACCAGCAGTGGTTCTGTGGACGGTATCTCTGGCAAGACAGACTGTAACTTCTGGTATACCAATGGTGATCTTAGCACCACTCCACTGGAACCCATCGGCGATCTGAAAAACGCCACCATTGCCACAATCCCTACCCAGTATTATAGCGGAAAAGGGGTGAAACCTGCCTTGTCCGTGAAAGTTGGCAGCAAGACTCTGACAGCAGGCGTTGATTATACCGTCTCCTATACCAATAATATCAATCCAGGGAAAGCCACTGCCACTGTCACCGGCAAGGGACGCTATACCGGAACAAAGAGTAAAACCTTCAAAATCAAACCGGCAGCAGTAGCTTCTCTGACTGCGACCACCACTGCCAGCAAAATCAAATTAGAATGGAAGGGCAGTTCCATATATAACGGCTATGAAATCTACCGAAGTACCACTTATGACGGAAGTTTCACCAAAGTAAAAACCATTACCAAAGGCAAGACCACAAGCTGGACCAATAAAAATCTGTCCAAAGAGCGGGAATACAACTACAAGATACGTGCTTATGCCTCTGTAAATGGGACGATTTACTACGGGCCTTATACCAAGATTTCCGCAGGAGCCATATCCGGCACCAAAGCCGCCCTGAATAAAGGGGGACACACAATACTCAAAAAACCGTCTGCCAAGGCGAAAAAGTTAGTGACTGTGCCATACGGTGCTACCATTCGTTATTTAGGCAAGACCGTATTAAAAAACAAAACCAAATTCTATCATGTACAATACAAAAAAGGAAGCAAGGTATACGATGGATACCTCACTTCCAAGAAAGGTCTGACATTCCGCAAGGCTATGATCACCACAGCAAAAGTTAAACTGCGCAGTCAGGCAAGTACAAAAGCAAAAGCATTGACAAATGTACCGAAGAACCAACCTGTCATCAAACTATCCACCAAGAAAAAAGGTGGTGTTACCTGGTACAAAACCTATTATCTAAAAGGCAAACGGCTTTACACCGGATACATCTCCGGTGACTATCTAAAATAGTTTTTCAAAAAAAGAGACTGATTGGAATCTCACTCCAATCAGTCTCTTTTTATTTTTACGGCTAAAGGCTGGAAAACCTGCGGTTTTCGCGCTCGCGGGCGCCTTCGTGCACCCTATGATTCTTTCGCGTTTTCTGCAACTTTTTCTGCTAATATTGCACGCACAGTCTCTCCGATATGTTTCTTTTCTGCCCGTTCCATCTGATCCATATATATTGGCTCGCAATATTCGATGATGATATGTGCACTGTGAATCCAGGGAAGATGCTTTTCAAAGACTTCATCGGTATTATTCAACGCTACCGGAATCACCGGGCGTTTGGATTTATCTGCCAATTTGAAGCTGGCCTCATGAAATGGCAGCAATTCTTCACCACTGTTTCGTGTTCCCTCCGGTGCGATATAGATCGAAGTGCCATCCTTCAATAACTCGATACCCTGCAAAATAGTCCGCATCCCCTGTTTCATATCGTCACGGTCCAAAAACAGACAATTCATATACTTCATCCATCGGGAGATCATAGGAAGTTTTCCGATCTCCTTTTTGGAAACAAATGCGGTAGGAACGGGTGCCGTCACATATCCCGCTAAAATATCAAAATAGCTTCGATGATTAAATACATACAGTGCACTCTGCCCCCGCAATATATTCTCTTTCCCTTTTACTGTCAATTTCACCCCGGATATCCGTAAAATCATCCGAAATCCCCATATCACAAAAGGCTGTGAAAACCTTGGTTTCTTATGAGGATCAATCTTCCCCAGGATGAAACCCACCAAAAACATTGGCAGGCTGATCAGCGCATAAAATAATAAAAATATGACTACTAAAACAGTTCTCATGGTACTCCTCCGCTCTTGTTTGATCTGATTTTACTCTGCCCCGGATTGCTCTGTATCCTGGGGTGCATCTGTCTCTACCGGAGCATTTGTAGGTGCCACTGTCGCCTTCGGCTTTTCCACCTGCGGTGTTTCTTTCGGAACTTGCGTTGGTTTCGCTGTCATCTTAGGCTTTGCTGTCGCCTTTTTCTTTGGTGTAGCTTTCGGGCTTTTGGTTTTCTCCGGTTTTTTGCTCGCCTTCGGCTTTTTCGTCTTACTTGGCGAAGGCGACGGACTCTTTCTTGGCTTATACGACGGGTTGACCGTAGGTGCACTTGATACCTGCGCCCCCTCTGGCGCACCCTCATCCGTATCCTGTACCCGTTCATCCGGCGCCACTTTATGATCCACAGTTGTAGTCTGATAATATTCTTCTAGGGTCAAATTCTTTTTATGCAGATACTTTGCCAGATTTTTCCCGACATAACGAATATGCCATGGTTCATAGGAATATCCGGTGATATCCGATTTGTCCTCCGGATATCGAATGATAAATCCAAACTTATGGCAATTTTTCGCAAGCCATTTCCCTTCTTCCGTCTCTCCAAACGATTCTTCCAAAGCACAGCCAATGGAGCTGCAGGACACATCAATGGTCAATCCGGTCTGATGCTCACTGGAACCCGGTTTTGCCGAAACCCGGTCCGTCTGTTTCTTGCCACGGGTTGCCACATTGCGATCATATATCTGTTTCTGCCGCTCATAAGACCGATACGCAGATACCCCTTTCAGAAGATACCCTTCCTTCTCCGCCGCCGCGAAAAGCTTTTCCAAAGCATCTGCCGCTATCTTACGCATATAACTCTTTTCATACGTGCCATAGAAACTAAACGCAATATTGGGTTTTACCAGATCTGCCGGAATGTATTCCCCCGGCAACAAATATTCCTGATTTACCAATACCGTTATACTCTCCGGATCTGTATCCACATCTATCAAAGGCGCATCTTCTTTCGTCTGATCTTCTGGAATAATCACAGTTCCATCCTCCGACTGCTCCTTACCTTCTTCATTATAATAATATTCATAGTGTTCCTCTGATGTGTCTTTCGTATCTTTCTCTGCCAAATGATGACGCCATCCTAACACACCTGACACCAACAGTACAGCCACTGCTCCTCCTATTAGTATTCTCTTTCCCATCATATCCCCTTCTTTGGTATCGAATTTTGATTCCAGCGTTTAGTATATCAATATTAACCAAAAAAATCTACTACATAACCTTGATATTTTCTTGAATTTTATATTAATATTCTGTAACATATTGTTAACTATCAGAAATGAGGTGTCTTATGAATACAATTATTACCAAAGCTCCGGCGAAGATTAATCTGACGCTGGATATCACCGGCAAACGGGATAACGGATACCATGATCTGCGAATGATTATGCAGACCATTGATCTCTGCGATGAATTGACATTTCAACCAACAGAGACACCCGGTATCCGGCTGACTATGAATCAGGCACTACCCGATCACTGCCCGATGGAAAAAAATCTGGTATACCGGGCGGCAGATCTGATGATGCAGAAATACCATTTGCCGGGCGGTTTACAGATTCATCTGGACAAATATATTCCGGCCGCGGCAGGACTGGCTGGCGGCAGTACCGACTGTGCCGCCACTTTATCTACGATCAATACCATGTATGAACTGGGGTTGTCCGATCAGGAACTGTGCGATATCGGTGTGACGTTAGGTGCCGATGTCCCATTCTGTATCTGTAAAGGCACTATGTTATCCGAGGGAATCGGCGAGATATTAACGCCACTGCCTCCTCTGGCACCCCTGTGGGCTTTGTTGATCAAACCGGATATTTCCGTCAGCACCGGTTATGTCTACGGACATTTTGACCTGGAGCACCTGTCCTATCATCCCGACACGGAAGGGATCATAGACTATATCCGGCGTAAAGATGCTGCAGCCGTTGCCCACCACCTATCGAATGTCCTGGAGACAGTCACGATCCCTGCCTTCCCAGTCATCGAAACCATCAAGCAGTTTCTCATTCAGGAGGAAGCCATCGGTGCCCTAATGAGTGGCAGCGGTCCCACCACCTATGGCCTGTATCAGGACGAGATCCGTGCCCGGATGGCATACCGCAAAGCCCAGAATACTTATCCGGATTATGATGTAATCCTATGCCAGACCAGAGTACCAGAATAAATCACATGCTATTAAGGTTTTGCATCAATTTGCCGATACTAAATATACAATACCGCATAAAATGTTCGTGATCCACGGATGGATCACACCAGAAAAAGGAGGTTCGATTATGGATGTATCAGTAACCAATGGCGTATCCAATACTTATAAGAATACGACAACAGACACCAAGACTGCGGAGAACGCAACCATAACAGAAAACACATCTGCCAGCACCACGGCAAAAGAAGATGAGGCTGTCGTATTTGAGAAGAGCAACGAGACCAAAAAGGCATCTACCAATCAGATTTATAACAGAGAAGCTGTCGTAGCAAAACTCAAAGCAGATCAGCAATCCCGTTTCGATGCTTTACAGAGTTTGGTGGAAAAATTATTAAACAAACAGGGTTCTACCTTTGATTTGGCAAATGGCACCAACTTAGCTGACAAGTTCCGCATGGCGGCTCAAAATGCTGATCCGGAGACCATCAAGGCTGCCCAGGAATCCATCGCAGAAGATGGCTATTGGGGTGTAAATCAGACATCAGACCGTCTGGTCAGCATGGCGATCGCTTTATCCGGTGGAGACACTGACAAGGCAGATGAGTTAATGAACGCCATCGAAAAGGGTTATAAACAGGCTACACAGGCATGGGGAGAGGATCTCCCACAGATCTGTCAGGATACCATGGATGCCACGAGACAAAAGATGAATGATTGGAAAAATGGTGTGACCACCGCTTCCGACTATTCTAACTATCTCTCATAACCCGTACATATAATATTTTATATTTTGTGTGCATAAACAAGTTGATTAAGAAAAAGATCGTGTAATCTGTCAGATTACACGATCTTTTTTTATCCCAAACGGATCGCTTCCTGTTCTCCGCCCAGATATACAATCGTTCCGGGATTTGCCATGGTATAACTTCCTGCGGATGCCACTTTGCCATTGGACATCGTGGTACCCGTCACCGAATAGTCAATGATACGGTATCGCCCTGTCAGTTCGTCATACCGTATTCCACAATGCCTGCGGCTGATCTGCGGAGAAGCAAACACCACATCGCAATACGCATTGTCTCTTCCTAAGACAATCTCCTCCCCCGGCTCTATCTCAAAATCATAACCAGCGTATTGTCCCCGCACTCCATGAAGATATCCCTTGACCGCCATCTGCAACGGAAATATGGATTCTTCCTCGTCTAAAGGCTGGGTAATCACTTCCCCCGGCTGCCGCACCTGTATCTGTTTCTCCGGCAGCGGATTTGCCGCAAAGATTTCCCATTGCTCCACCGGATCAGCCTCAGCCGCAGCATCAATAAACAACTCTTCCTGCCTATCCTCCTTGGAATACGGACGCCACACAGTCCAATATAATAATGCCGCCATCACCAATGCGCCACCTGTGACGAAATTCATATAATACCCCTGTGCCGCAAATTGCTGTAATATCATACGAATCGAATATTCCCCCATACCCTCGATCTGTATCACCTTTGCCGGAATCATATCAAATGAGACAATATAGTCCGATACCCGCTCCCAAATCATTCCCGGTATCACTTCCAGCCACACTATGTTTATGCCCACGTTCAGCAGCCCGGTCACAAACATCAAAAAGCGCTGTGTTTTTCGCCGTATCAACATGACCAGTATTACGATCCCTGCCATGATCGAGGGAAGCAATATCAAAAACCCCATGAGCCAAAAAATCTCTTCAACATAACTCCACTTGAGTTCCAGCAGAGAATCCATCTCAATTCCCTGAAAGCGCACGGAACCTTCCCGGGTAAAACACCACTTCACCAGTTCAATACCCGTAATATAATTCTCCTGCACTCCCAATGCCTGATTAATTTCCTTCTGATAAGCATAAGCTTTCGCCGCGCGTTTTGAAGTGCCTCGCTCATAATTATCTATAATTTCCGCTGTCCCAGCTTGTCTGGCTGCCTCCATGTCCTTCTTTTCCGCAGTACGATTTACCTCCATCACCATGGATAGATAGCGGTCTCCCGTAATCTGCATACGAGGCAGGAAAAGACAGCCTATGACACTTGCCAAAAGCAAGATCCCCAAAAAGATCTGCCATTTGAATCCCCGCTTTTCCATGTCCCGCCTCCCGTATGTAACAGCCTGTCGTCTAACCCATTGTCAATGGATCTTTGCTCTTTTTCTTGCTTTTCTTTGCTGGTTTCTTCGTTGGCTTTGGCTTAGAAACCGGTTTTTTCGTCACTTTTGGCTTCTTCGTCGCTTTCGTGATCTTTTGCATCGGATCTTGATTTTTCTTTGGCTTTTTCGTTGCCTTTGGCTTAGCCGTCGGCTTTGGTGCTTCCGTCACCACTGGTGCCTTCGTTGCCACAGCCTCCTCTGTTACCTCTACTGTCACTTCTGTATCCTTATCAAAGTATGTCTGATCCACACTGGTAACAATATCCGAAGCCTTCATATCCTTCGGCCCTTTTACCTTACAATATTTTCTTAACTGCGCTACCGTTATGGAACCCAATGGTATACCAATCTGCTCTTTTACCGTTCCAAACATGATAGGTGCATCCACCCTGCCATCATATCCTTCTCCGGCTTTTAAGCTGGCAGATTTCACTTCCGCGATGGTCCCCGCCGCTTCTGTGAAACTATAATAAGTTGCACTATAATTATTCTCTGATAATTCTCTTTCCTTAAATTGATTGTTATTGCCAAATGGCATCTTAATCTTATTAATATTCTGTCCTACATAATCGGACTGTGCGGCATCCGCACTGAGTAAATAATAGTCTCCCGTATATACGCTGATTTTTAATTTATGGATATCCACCGGATTCTGCGCTGCCAGATCTGCTGCCGACACCGCTGTGCCGTCATAGGTAATACTGCTGATCTTACCCCATGCATCCGTATCCCCACCATCTTCCGTCACAATCTCTCCCGGCAATACCTCCTGATCATAGGTAATCTTCGCCTCCGCATCCTTATTATACGGCAGTCCATTTGCCCATGCTGCATCAAAATCCACGCGATATGGACTGGCAATCACCAGACGCATCATCTTCTTTGACGAATCATATGCCTTAACCTCATCCTGAAAATTGGATAACGTATTTCCATTGGTGAAACATCCCGGAATCGGAAAGTCATCCAGGCCCGCCTCCGGATCAGTGGTCAGATCTGTAAATTCCTGTATGGTATCCGAAGAAACCGTATTATCATAATAGTAATCCAGCTCCAACTGCTCCTCAGAAAATCCATAGCTGCCCGTCCAGGCACGCTTGAACTCATCATAACTTTGCCCGGCACGAATACTAAATTTACTGGCAACACTGGTCTCCACATACCGGTCTGATTTGTGCATATTTTTCACAACGGAACTGATCACGACACATAATACGATCACCGCCACGATACCGCAGAGCACCATTGCTTTTTTGGCATTCGAAATATCCCGGATCTTTTGCATCAGCGTCTGTGGAGGCTCCTCTTCCTGTGGCAATATCCACTCCGGTTCATATACCGGCTGAAAATCGCTGCCATCCAATGCCTCCATGAACTCATCCGCACTCTGCAAACGATACTCAGGATCGATATACAGACACATCGTTATCGCCATCTCTGCTGATTCCGGTATCTGTATCCCTTTCGCCGACAGCGGCTCCATACGGTCTAACCGCATACGGTCCGGCGCAGAAGGCGGTTTGGTCCCTGTCAGCATCCGGTAAAACAATGCCGCCACCGCATACAGATCCGTATAAGGTCCTTGCTGCATCGTTCGCGTGTACTGTTCGATCGGGGCATATCCTGACTTTAAGACGATGGCGCGTTGTCTCTCACCACCAGCAGCGGCTGACTTGGCGGCACCAAAGTCAATCAGTTTGATCACACCCTCATTGGTAACAAATATATTATCCGGCGCAATATCCCGATGCAATATCCCTCGTTTGTGAATCTCACGCAGTGTATGTAAGACGGTCAAAATGACACGTCTGCTCCATTCGTAATCTACCCGGTTTCCTCTTTCCCGCAGGATCTGTTTGACATCCATACCCTCCAGAAATTCCATGATGATATAACCGGTTCCATTCTCCTGAAAGAAATTATAAATCTGTACAACACCCTTGACATCCTGTAGACTGGCTACATTCCTGGCTTCCTCCAAAAACTGCTCCAGACCGGACTGAAAATATCCCTGCGTATCGCTGGCGGTAATGGAGACAGTTACGCCATCCTCTCCTCTGGCTGTCAGATTCGTAGGAAAATACTCCTTGATCGCCACTTTGCACTGCAAAACTTCATTCCAGCCCACATAGGTGTTGCCAAATCCACCCTTACCAATGGCATTCCCCACAAAAAATTTGTTCTGCAGGATAGTCCCCGGCTTTAAATAACGTTTGGAATCCCATTCAATATGTTTCAACGGTGTCCCACAATACGGACAGCTGTCCGCATTTCTGTCCCGCAATGATTCAAAACAATGATAACATCGGTTCATTTTGCCACCCCTTTCTTTTCTACTCGGTCACATCCCCATTTTGTATCTCCCGATACTCATCACAATAGGAATCTAATATCTCCTTATAATCTATGGTCTCTGCCAGATCCATATGATCCAGACCTGTTGCAAAACGATTCAGATTGCCACTTCCAGCTCCAATCAAAACACATGGATACGACCACTGTTGTATCAGATCACGCACCACGGACTGTGATGGATTCACCTCAAAGAACGATGTAAAACTATTCCTTTCTTTCTCATCGGTTTTGGAAAGCGGATATGTCGTATCATGATTGCTGTTGCTGTGTTGCTGTTCCAATGCAAAATAAACCAGACGCATCCCTGCCACCTGTCTGTTTTGCGAGGATTCTTTGGATATCGCTAATTTCCCGGTATGCTTTGTCAACATCCTGCCATCCACTGTCGGCACATATACTTCATATGGTATATTGCGGTTGCCAATCTTCGCTTCACTGAGAACACTGCGGTATCCCGAACCGGCGATAATACTGTTGCCATAAAGATAATCTTTTGTATCGGCGGTATCCGTCAGTTCCCACTGACATTTTTGTCTGGCAGCGGCACTCATAGCGGCCAGTTCTCCCATCTCCTGAAGATATCCCGTGCCAAACCGGAATTTGCCTTCCTGCAGATCAAAACCATCCGGCTCCGACAATATAGATAATTCTGCTGCGGTCTGCCATCCATCCTCGTTGGAGACCAGTTTGGAGGCTTTCCCTTTGGTATTTTTCTGCTGCTGTCCCACCCGTTCACTTCCCAGATACGTATATTCGCTGCCATCCGCATTTGCCTCACGGATGGTCTGTAGATCTATCGTTCCATCCTTCTGTTCTTTTCCCAGCAGGCTGCTGATCAATATCTTGCCATCCTGCATGTCAGCCGGATCGGAGACCAGAGCGTCTGCCTTGGTACTTCCCTGCTGATACCACATACTATCCTTCTCTGTAGTACCGATTGCATAAAATAACAGTACGTCAAAAGAAGTGGGCATTTCTGTCTGGGATTGATATTTTTCTTCATACTGGGACAAATACAAGTGCCTTCTGTCATCTACACTTAACGCAACATTATCCTGATAGGAAACCAGTGAATATCTGCCCAGATCCGCCACCCGGTCAGACACAAAAACATCTGGAAACGCATCTGTTCCCTTTGCTTCCTGCAATGCCTGTTCCATGGTTTTCCCTGTTTCTGCCACATTTATAATATTGTATTCCATCTGTTGATTTTCTGTCTTGACACGGCGTATCGCCTTGGAATCTCCCTCTGCGATGGTTTGCATCCCGGATACCACCTCTTCCATCGTCCCCTGCATTCCCTCGGTATCCACCCAGATCGTCAGGGTATCCGCCGTCACTTTCGTATCAAACATTACATTTTTGGCACTGCGCAGTGCATTAAATAACATGGTTCCCCCTGCGCCAATGGCAACCACCAGCAATACTGCCACCATGATCATCCAGCTTCGGGTACGTTTCTGGCGATCCACTTTCTCCTGCGGATACTCCGCACGTCTTTTCCCATGCACCGCCTCATCAAACTGGCTGATATTCTGGCAACGCAGTTCCGGTCTCACCGCCATGGCCTCCATAATCGCCCGGTCCACCAGCGGATCTATCCGCACACCTAATTCCGTCGGCGTCTGTAATGTATCCTGCTGCCAGCGATCCGATGCCTCCTGTGGCCGTATCCCTGTCACCATGTGGTACAGGATAGCGCCAATGGAATAAATATCTGTATAATAACCCTGGCCATCCTCCACCTCCGAATATTGCTCTGGAGCTGTATAGCCTGGTTTGATTACTTTCTCTCCTATCGTCGAAGAACCTTTCAGGCTCGCCGAACCAAAATCAAACAATTTGATGGAATGATCTTTTGCAATAAATATATTATCCGGACTGATATCACGGTGAATAATGCCCTTTGCATGAAGTTTTTTCACCGCTTCCACAATGGCTTCCGTGATTTTCAGTGCTGTCTGCACCTCCACTTTACCGTGCTGCTCCATATAATCCTGCAACAACAGATCATCCACATATTCCATAATAATGTATGCGGTATTATTTTCCTCAAAGAAATCATAGACATTCACAATGTCTTTCGCTTTTCCAAACTGGGCAATGCTGCGTGCCTCCATCATAAAACGCTGCACTTTATCCCGATATCTGTGTCCCTGATTCTGCATCAACAGACACACCCGTGTTTCTCCTTTGTCTCTGGATACAAAACCAGCCGGAAAAAATTCTTTGACAGCTACTACCACACCCAGTGTGGTATCATAACACCGATACGTAATCCCATAGTTCCCCACACCTATCACAGTACCTACAATAAAATGTTCTCCCAGTACCGTACCGGGAGACAAATAATATGGCTGTGCCGGATCTGCGCCCTCAGCAAAGCCACAATTGGGACATATCCTTGACTGACCTTTGAGACGGAAACAATTCAAACACAATTCAGCCATTAATCCGATTTCCTCCTCTATCACTCCAAACGGAATCGATTGGTCCGATCCCCGATATCAATCACAGTTCCGGGTTCCAGTGCAATCTGCACATTCTTGGGCAGACGCGACAGTGCCCCATTGATAAAACAACCGTTGCTGGAGCTATCCTCCACCAGAAATTTTCGTCTCTCTGCCTGCCATGTGATCCTACAATGATTCCTGCTCACATGCGCTGCATCCGTAAACACCAGATCATTCCCAAAATCTCTGCCCAGACGCAATGTCTCTCCATCCCGAAGGGCAATCTCTTTATTCGCAAACACACCGACCATGCCCACCATCACACCCCTCGGTTGTGACGTCTCTACATTCGTCTCATTGACACGGGCAGTATCTGTTTCCGAAGAAAAAATCGGCAAATTCATCTCTGTCTGTGTCTGGGATGTGGTATGTTCCTCTGATATATCCGACCCGGATAACCCCATCGCAGACGATGGTTCCGGCATTTCTATCGGTGCCCTTTGCCTGGCCTGTACTTCCCCTGCATTCTGCTGCTCCGCAAACGGTTCCCTGTGCACCTGTACCTTTCCCAATAGTAGGAAGCACATTCCCTGTGTAACGAAGATCGCCAGGGTGACGATCAGTAATAACCACCATCCCATGCAGCAAACATATTGTTGGGCATCATTTAAACGCTCCGGCCATATTCCCTTGCCAAAAATCAACTGGCACAGATACAAACATCCGGCAATCAACGCAGCGATCATACAGTATTCCTCTGGAATGTGCCCTGCTATACGAATGAATCCCGCGACCACTGCCAACAGCAGGGGGATCAGTATCAGCAGAACTGTCACAAACCGTCCCCCGGCAGAAACGGACCCTGCCCCGTCACCAGATCCCGATGTCAAATAATACTGTAGAAAGGAAAATTGGGAATAAGTCTGTTCTGGATAATTCTCCTGCCGGATGGATAACATGGGCAGAAAGAAAATCACCACATTGGATAGCAGAAAGAGACTTCCCAACATCCGAATCCTATCCGCAGAACGACTCATTTTATCCCTCCATTCCGAAGCGTTTTCCTATCTTTCATCCTATGATTGCTGCATCTGTTCCTGTAATTTACGAATTACTTCGGACCAGTTATGATCAGCATCACACAATGGCATAAACCATAATTCAATATCGCCGATCACAATCAGATCATATGGTTTTAATTCCATCGGTAATAATACAACCTCATCATTGACATATACCAGCTCATTGGACTCCCCTGGCTGAATAAAATATTTGTGATGTCTTGGTTCATATATCACAATCGCATGTTTGTTGCGCGATACACTCTTATCGCCCACCAGAGCCACATCCATACTTTCATCACGTCCGATATAATTCTTACCCACTCTCAAATGAAAATCCTGCCCGATATGTACACCATTCAGAGCAATCAACCAGCCAACACAAGGGGTCGGAAGGGTCTGCACCTTTTGTAATGGTGGCGCTGTAAACACATTTGGTTCTGCCGGGCCCGCAGTAGTCTCTGCCTGCGCTGCCTGTACCGGCGTCTCTGGTGCAGCACTTGCCTGAACTGGTGCTTGTGCTAGTGTCTCTGGTGCAGCACTCGTCTGAACCGATGTCTGTGTCGAAGTCTCCGGTGCACTATTTACATGCACTGGCGGTTCTGTCGCTGTCTTAGATGCTGCTGTAAATACTTCATCATAAAAAGCAACCGTATGTTCATCATCATCTTCATCCGGTGTGCTAAATGCTGCTGATACCGGGGATGGTGCAACTACTGGCTCCGGGCTCACGATCGGCTCTGGCGTTACCACTGGTTCCGGCGTTGCCACTGGCTCTGGTGTTACCATCGGATTCGGAGTGATACTCGGTTCCGCTGGTATCTTGTCTGCTGCCTCAGTTGCCTGTGCTGCCGATCCTGGCACTTCCGCGGCCGTCTGATCCGACATTTCTTCTTCGGATAACAAACCATTCACCAATGCAACCTCGGCCTCTTCCACGATCTCTGTCGGTTTATCCTCCAGTTCTGGATCAATCGGTGCAGCAGCCACAGGATGATCCTCCTCTGTGATCTCCTCCACATTAGGCTGTGGCATTTCCGGTTTTTCTGCTGAACTAAATTTGGATAACAGTTCAAATTCAGGCTCCTCCGTTTGCGGCACAGCTTCTTCTGTCTTTGCCTCTGGTTCTTCCTCTTTCTCCTCTGACGAAACACCTGCAAAATCTGCATTAAAATCCAACGGTGTATCGAAACTCGGCTGGGAATGGATATCCATCTCCGCTTCCAATGCCTTTTCCTCCGGCTGGACAGGCTCCACCTTCTCCTCTGCTACCGGAGCCGCTGCCGGTGTATCTGCTGGCGTCCATTCCAACGGTACCGTCATGTCATCATCCCGTTCCACTTTTGTCATAGCTGGCTTTGGCGCAGATGGTGCACCACCAAAGATCTCATTGACATCTAACTTGGAACCACCGGCACAATGAGGGCAGCTTTCAAACTTTTCTTCGTCATAAAAGTGTCCATTTACGCATTTTGTTAACTTCATCTCATCACTCCTTCATTATATAGTTTCCTGGTACTGTAATATTGCTACGGTTGTATTGTCCTGAGACCGTGAGTGCCGCGCTACAACAGCCTCAACCAGTCCTTTTGCCTTATCCTCAACCGAAGACTCTTCCATAAGAATATCTTTTATCTGCTCCTCCGACAGAACCCTTGTCATACCGTCACTTGTCAGCAAAATGATATCACCGTATTGCATGACAAAAGGATCTTGATTCACATCCATCAAACTCACGTTGCCGATTCCCAAGAAGCTGATCAAAGCCTCCCGCTGTCGGTTGGTATCTGCCTCCTCCTGTGTCAGCTGCCCCTGATCTACCATTTCCTGAAGCCTTAACATATAATTGTGATCCCTTGTAACCTGTGATAATTGTTCACCCCGCAGGATATATATCCGACTGTCTCCCACCGATGCCCAATATAGCTTATCATCCTCTACGATCACTGCTACCATGGTAGTGCCGGAGCCACGCCCTGCTTCTTTGGGAAAACTGTGAATCGTCTTATCAATCGCCTTGATACCACTGATCAGAAAATTAGGGATATTTACAGACTGGTCTTCCTTGACATGTTCAAACGCATCTTTCAACATCTGTACAGCTGTTGTACTTGCCAGACCTCCGTTTGCCATCCCGCCCATTCCGTCACATACTGTGGCTAAAATCCTGTTTTTCCGTGTCGATGATGTCTTTTCCTCTGTCGAGACATATACAGCATCTTCCTGCGATGACCGGTCTCCAATCACACTGTAGGAAGCAGCAGCAATCCCTGGGTGTCTCTTTTGCTCCTTCGCTGAACCAGATCCCTTCTCCACATCCGGCACAGTCTTCCCAGAACTGGATGCCTTTTTATAATCCGGTACAGCTTTCGCAGACCGTCTCTTTTTATTATGACGCAACTACTATCTCACCTCCAAAAGCAGTTTATACCGTTTCGATACCAGATATAATGTCCCGCCCGGCTTCACGTTGGCTGATCGCCCCTTACCGATCAGACCATATTCTGTAAATGTTCCATTCGCAGATTTGTCGGTAACGACAAAATGATCCTTATGGCTATCATAACGTATCATACAATGAATACGACTGACATCCGGTCCCTGAACACATATTTCACAATCGTTGGAAGATCTCCCCATATGAATATCCCGATCTGCCTCAAATTTCCATTTGCGGGTCTCGCCCTCAATATCTAAGATCAGATGCGGTACAGGAATCGCGATTCCCTCTGCTTTTTTCAATTCCTTTACAAACTCCGTCATACTCTGGGTACGATTTTGATAATCCAAAACCATCGCGTGTTCCATCACCTTGCTAACCTTTTCGGATAAAGCAGAATTTCGCTCATGCAATGGTATTAACGTATCCTCCTTCAAACGATCCATGGATGGCACAGGTTGTTTCCCAGTCACCAGATAATAGTAGGTTGCCGCCAATGCATATACATCTGTCCACGGTCCCTGCTTCCCTTTATTATCGTATTGTTCCGGCGGCGCAAACCCAGGTTTAACCAATACTGACATGCTCTTTTGATCGTGTCCCGCATATTGGCGAATCGCACCAAAATCGATCAGTTTCACACTATCATCTTCCATCAGCATCACATTATCCGGGCTGATATCACGGTGCAACAGCCCCAATTCGTGCAGCTCATGCAAAGGATTTGCAATGCTCTTCACGATGGATAATGCCTGCCTTTCCTCAAACAGCCTGCCTTTTTTATTCATATATTCCGCCAATGTCATTCCCTGTAGAAATTCCATCGCTATGTATGCTGTATTATTCTCCCGGAAGAAATCTGACACATTGACAATGACCGGATCGGTACTCATCGTTCCCAGCACTCTGGCTTCGTTGACGAAAACCTCCAATCCCCGGTGATACATCTCTGCTTTATCAGAATCCTTAAATTTGACGCGCATATGGTCATCCACCCGTTTGACCCATTCTCTCGGAAAAAATTCTTTGATTGCGCGCACTTTGGTAGTCTTATCATCATATGCCAGATATGTGATACCAAAACCACCACTCCCCAATACACGTCCCACATAATACCGGTCCTTTAAGATGTGCCCCAGCCGCAGGGCTGAATCATCGCGTGGCTCCTTCTCCTTATAACCACACTCACTGCATACACCTCCAGGTTCATAGCATTCCGGCAAAAAGCAATTCGGACACAATTCTTTTTCCAACACTTGCTACACTCCTCCATTCATCAAGCCAAGAGTTCTCCCTACTCTTCACTTTTGTGCTTCACTTGTCGCTATATACTTTCGACAAATACCCATCTTTAATTATATCAATATAGGCGAACTTTGTAAATAAAAAGAAACCATGGAGAGCGCAAAAAAAGCATCTGGAAACGAATTTTTCATCCGGCTCCAGATGCTTTCTGTCAAAGATAATCCCGCATCCGATTATTTCTTCTTATATTTTACTTTCTTGCTGATACCTGCCTTCTTCAGAAGTTTCTTGTATGCGCTTGCTTTCTTCTTCGGCACGGTAACTGTGATCTTCTTAGATCCATTTGCAAATGCCTTTGCACCAACGCTCTTTAATACCTTGGAATTAACGGTAACTTTGGTCAGCTTCTTGCATCCATAGAATGCTTTCTTACCGATCGTCTTTACATTCTTACCGATGGTAACAGACTTTAATGTCTTCTTACCCTTGAATGCATTTGCCTTGATGCTGGTTACTTTATATTTCACACCGCTAATGGTAACGGTATCCGGCACTTTTACTGTCTTGCCACTCTTAGCCACTGCAAATGCTACAGTACCATTGGATGTGGAAGCTTTTGTCACCTCATAGGTAGAACCAGAAACCTTTGCCTTCGCTCCCTTTGCAAGTGTCGAAACTGGATTCTTTTGTCCAGAACCATTGTTAGTTGTACTACCACCCGTTGATGCACCCGGATTCTGCGTTCCGGAACCTGGTGTCAGATCATTCAGACCTTGTACGGTAACTTTAATGGTTGTGGATACCGATGGTGTCAGATTAGATGTGATCTTGATGGTGGCTGTACCAACCTTTAATGCTGTCACAACACCTTTTTCGGATACAGATACAATCTCCTTACCGCTGATCACTTCATATGTCACAGACTTATCGGATACGCTGGATGGAGATACCACCGGTACTAAAGTGTCAGTAGCACCCACACGGGTGAGTACGACATCTTTACAGGTAATGCTGGTCACTGCCTCCGCACGACCGGAAACCGTCAGGTTAAAGGTAGTGGTCTCTGCGCCTGATTTAGATGTATAAGCAGCTTCGATAACAGTGCTGCCTTCCGACAAGGTTCTAACAAGACCCGTAGTCTCATCAATGGTTGCAATCTCCGGCTTGCTGGAAGTCCAGGTGATACCACCATCTACTGTGGTTGCATTGACCGGTTCATATTTCTTAGGCTCTAATGTAAAGGTCTGTCCGGCTTTTGCTGTACCGGCATTGTTGCTGACATTCGTCAGGATGCCAGTCTCACCATTGGCTACCTTTTCCCCTACTTCTACGATCTTAGTAGCGGATACATCCTCAATATAAATATCCTGCTCTGCGTATACTTCCGGATCTCTAATGCTGGTTGCGCGAACAACAATCTTACTGCTGCCAGTAGATTTCAATGTTGTCAATACACCCTGCTCATCGATGGTTGCAAAAGTTGTCTGATCGTTACCAATCACAGACCACTCTACTTCTGGAATACCTGCGTTCTGATTATTTACCTTCACCTTCAAAGGAATATCTGTATAATGTCCCTTTACATGACCGGTTGCATCCATTCTTCCCAATGCCTGTGCTTCGGAAATGTCAACCTTTAATTCACCCTGCTTCAATGCCAGTGTCTCATCATTGACATATAAGAGATAACTATAAGATTCCGTCTTATCTACCACGCTGGTAGCGGTGATAACAACTTTACCTTCACGCAAACCATTGATCTTGATCACGCCATCATCGGAATTGATATCCGCAGATGCTACTGTACCTTTGCCTTTGATCTGCTCAGATACCTCAAACTTTACGAACGGATCATAAAGTGTAATATTCTTTCCTGTTGTCTCATCGCCATTTACATATAATGTCGGCTTATCTGCCTCACCCTGACGGATATGGATGACTGCCTGATTGTTATATTCCAGATCGGTTGTTGTGTAATTGTTCTTATGTAACAGACCCAGATCTTTTGCACTGCTGACAAAACGCAGGATACAATCTGCTTCTGCTCTGTTCTTACCTGTCATCTCCAGATGCAGACGCAGATAACCGGTACCATTCTTTGTCAAAGTACGTCTTGTGGTATTCACATATCCATTAGAACTATCAATCTGCGTATTCTTAGACGCATCTATCATATCGCTGTTCAGATATTTTTCATCCAAACCATCGATATTACCATCTAAAGAATATTTAATCTCGTATCTCAGATTATTGTTCTCTTTGAAATAGCTGTCCTTGGACTCTTCAAAATCACGAACACCTAATACATTAGGCTTAGTAGCTGCTACTAAATCTAACACATTACCAACCGTCTCACCGGACTCGAAATAATAAACATCGTAATCCTTGGTTCCGATGGTTTCTTTCTTTACAGAATAATCAATACCCTTTACTAATCCGGCATAAGCAAAATCCACATCAATACCGGATAAATCATTGACATCCTTAGAAAATATCAATGTAATCGTATCCACTGTGAAAGAATCTGACTTTCCATCTTTGGTTGTATAAGGTACTTTCGCTGTTAAAGTGATCTGATTCAATCCCGGTGTCTTGTCCGCAGCATCGATCTGATCCATGTATTCATCATATCCCTCTGCGTCTTTCTTATCCAGCGGAGTTTTTAAGTTGACATTCTCACCTTTGTCTGTAAATTCAAATGTGCCAAGCGGAGTCTCGATGATTCCCTCGCTGTTAGCATCCAACACAGAAGTAGAAATAGCAGATGAATCACCATACTTCATCGTCCACTCGATCGGATTGGTAGTCACTTTATTCAGAGTAATTGGTTCATTATCCACTACTTTGAAATTCAGATCCTCGTTCAAACGAATGTTGTAATTGTTTTTATTCTTATCTCCAGATGGAATATCCTCACAGTCAACCTTTGCTTCATAATTGCGCTTGTTGATGGTCAACTTAAAGGACTGTGTATCATCCACAACGCCACAGGTAGCTGTCAGTCCCACCTCTTCATCCGGTACAGCAAGTGTAGTCAGCTTGTCATATGTAACCGTATCAAAACTTGCAGTACCTGTGTTATTACTCTTAAACTTAACCGTATCATCGTATAAATAATCCGGTGTAACCTGTGTATATAACTTCAGATCTTCTACCGTTCCATTGACGGTTAAGCTTTTGCCATCTTCTGCAACCTCTACCACTTTCTTTTCGCTGGTATCATATGCTGCATACTGTGCTTCGATTAACTCCTTGTCCAATGTCACAGTTCCCGTGGCCGGATTAGAAGAACCTCTGACCACAATTTTACAGGTCGCTGTGGTGCCTGTCGTGTTATCAATATTTTTCTCACCATTGGCTGTAATGGTGTAAGTACCTTCGGCAGAATTTACCGGAATAGATACCTCTCCAAACGAATCAATCGCCACGAGATTTTTGTCTGTGGTGGTGCCATCGGTTTTCGTCTTCTCTGTAACACCTTCATTAGAGACAGACCATGTACAATCCACATTACAATCTAATGTAAAATGTACGTTTGTCCTGGTGGTAATCACAGGTGTAGATCCATCCTGTTCCACCTGAATGTTAGTATCTTCCGGTACCAAGTCCGTACTAATATATACTTTATTAGTCGTATATGGTATTTGTGCACTCGCCGGTTTGCTTACATACAAACCAGATACCAACATAGCAGCCGACATTGCAACTGCCATAGCTCTTTTTGCTAATTTCATAAATTCCCTCCTTGAAAAACGTATGAATTGTGTAAATGGTGCCACAAAGACACCGGTTAAAAACAATCAAAACCATCATATCATCTT
>JAUNIU010000181.1 GCA_030523265.1 Eubacteriales bacterium
CACACAGGGCAGACATTACGGCAAAAGATACAAATGGTAGATAACCACGAGTTATCCTTAAAAAATGGGGAAAGTCAAACTGTAGCAAAAGAAAAACCGAAGATCCCGATACACTCAAGACCTTCGGCGCCCCTGCCAAGGATTTCCCACAATATTCCATTCTCTGAATCCTTCGCGATATCGGCGTGACAGGATTCGAACCTGCGGCCTCATCGTCCCGAACGATGCGCTCTACCAAGCTGAGCCACACGCCGTTTGCCGGAAACAGCAATTTGCTGCTCCCGAATTAATACTATAGAACATTTATCCCGAAAAGTCAAATACTTTTACTTGTATTCCTCTACCTGACTTTCGATCTCGGCAAACAATTTTGCCTTTAAGTCTTTCACGTACTGCTCTGCCTGCTCCACGGGAACCATCTCTTTGACGCTCTTATCCCGGGTGGTGATCTCCACACAGGATTCCTTTAAGTTTCTAGGACTGACTACCACACGGATCGGTGCCCCGATCAGATCGGCATCGGAGAACATGGCACCCGGACGCACGTCTCTGTCATCGTAGATCACCTCTACTCCGGCACTTTGCAACTTCTTATATAGTTCATCTGCCTTGCCTTTGCACTCTTCGTCATCGGCGCGCAGGCAACACAACTCCACTTCCCAAGGAGCGATGGAAATCGGCCAGACCGGACCATACTCATCATGGTGTGCCTCCACGATGGACGCAGCCATACGCCCCACACCGATACCATAGCAACCCATGATCGGATATTGCTGTTTGCCGTTTTCATCGGTAAATGTCATATTCATAGCCTTGGTATACTTGGTTCCTAACTGGAAGATATTACCCACTTCGATACCGCGCTTGATGAGGATGGATTTCTTACCACAGCATGGACACACACTGCCATCCTGTACTTTAGAAATATCCACATATTCCGGCTGATCCAGATCACGCTCCAGATTTAATCCGGTATAATGATATCCCTCGCGGTTTGCACCTGCCACCACAGAATCAAGTCCCTTCAGAGAGACATCCAGATAATAGATCACATCCTCCGGGATCTGATAAGGTCCGATATAACCAGCCACCAGACTGGCATCCTCTGTAATTTCAGCCGGATAGATCTCCTCGCCCACCAGATTACGAAGCTTTGTCTCATTAATCTCGTAGTCACCACGGACAAATCCCACCACATACTGACCATTTGATGCTTTCTGATAAACCACTGCCTTGCAGGAGCTTTCCACGTCGCTCTTTAAGAACGCACACACATCTTCGATGGTTTTGCAATCCGGTGTCTCCACACACTGCAATTCCTCGGTCTGTCCCGACAGAAGATTTTCAATCTTATTCTCTGCCGCTTCCATATTGGCACGGTAATCACACTCCTGACAAAGCACGATGGAATCCTCTCCCACCGGCGTCAGTAACATATACTCATGGGACAGACTGCCACCCATCATGCCGGAATCGGATGCCACGGTAACTACTTCCGGTATTCCTGCTTTTTGGAAAATACGATTGTATGCCTGAAAACAGACTTCATAGTATTTCTCCAGATCCTCCTGCGAAGTATGGAAAGAATATGCATCTTTCATCGTAAACTCACGCACACGGATCATTCCGGCGCGGGGACGTGCCTCATCCCGGAATTTGCGCTGTATCTGATATATCATAAAAGGATATTTCGTATAGGTCTGCGCATATTCACGGACCAAATGTACTGCTGCCTCCTCATGTGTCATACCCAATATCATTTTTGCACCACTGCGGTCCGTAAAACGAAGCAATTCACTGCCGACGCTCTCATAACGTCCAGACTCCTCCCACAGATCTGCGGGCATAGTGACAGGAAATAAGACCTCCTGCCCATCAATGGCATTCATCTCCTGCCGGATGATATTTTCAATCTTGGCAGTCACACGACGCAGTGTCGGAAACTCCGAGAAAATACCATTTCCTACAAATTTCATGTAACCACCACGAATCATCAGTGCGTGGCTGTCAATCACACAGTCGGACGGTCTCTCCTTGAATCGAGAGCCTACTAAGTTAGCTACTTTCATGTCTTTCCTCTTCTTTCGATACGTTTTCTATGGATAAATTGTGCGGCAAATTTCCTGCCGCTGATCTCCATCCTCTCTTTTGTAGCACATTTACAGGCTTTTGTCAAAAATTGTATCCGTTTCCTTTTCTTCAAAATCCCGGAAATATCTATGATAGGTAATTAGAAATAGTATAAATGCCAACGTCGCTGACAAATAATCTGTCACCGGCTGGGCGGCTGCCACCAATCTAGCAGAATCAAAGATTCGGTTAAAAACTGCCAAAATCGGCAGATACAATAATCCCTGTCGGCTGATGGACAAAATCAGGGACGGGATGGCAGCACCCGTGGACTGGATCGCATTAATCAATACAAACAAAATCCCCATGATGGGACCGGATAATATGTAAATTCTTGAAAAGGACATGCCATATCCAAAGGCATCTTGATTATCCAAAAAAGCCGTCACCAATGGTCCGGCTCCAAAATAGCAAATGGCCGTCATAACCATGCTCAGACAGAATGCCAGACCTAAAGAGAACTTTAATACAGCGATGTAACGCTTGCGATTACGCGCGCCAAAGCAATATCCCAGCAATGGCTGAACACCGGTTCCCAAACCGATCAACAGCATCACCACGATCATATTAACCTTCATGGCAACCCCTAATCCTGCCACAGCCATATCGCCATACTGGGTCATCACTTTATTGATTAATATATTAGATACGCTCATGAGAACACTGTTGAGGGAAGCCGGGATCCCGATCGCCATCACACCCGTGGCAATGCCGTCCCGCACCCGGTAATCCCCCGGATGGACCGACAGCATCGAACGCTTCGACAACAGATGTGTCATATAGAATAGTGCCGAAAATACATTACCTGCCACCGTTGCCCAGGCAGCACCCGCCACATCCATATGTAGTGCCAAAATCAGGATCGGGTCCAATACAATATTCATCATATTACCAATGATCATTCCTGTCATGGCAGTCTTGGCATGTCCCTCTGCACGGATAATATTGCTGAAAATATTGCTCACGATCAGAAAAGGAATGGCAAACGCCACGATATTTAAATATTGCTTTGCGTAACCGATGGTATCTTCACTGGCTCCTACCATGCGGCTCAAAGGCTCCGCACTGATCCAGATAAAAATGCTGGAACAGACACCGATCACCAAT
Organism: Eubacteriales bacterium; assembly: GCA_030523265.1. Lineage (GTDB taxonomy): Bacteria > Bacillota > Clostridia > Lachnospirales > Lachnospiraceae > Butyribacter. The sequence continues at coordinate 3,238 of JAUNIU010000181.1, forward strand.
CCGGTCCAGAAGCAAAATGCCGAGATCTGTTTTGCCTTTTCCTCCTTTCCCTCTCCCAACATACGGGAGGTCAGTGAAGTTCCTCCGATCCCAAACAGCATCCCCACCGCCATAAAGATCAAAAAAACAGGGGTTGCCACCGAAACAGCCGCCACCATATAAGCATCCTTGGTCTGTCCGATAAAGAACGTATCTGCCAGATTGTATAATAAGACCATAATCATACTGATGATGGAAGGAATAATATTACTGATCACCGCTTTGGGTACCGGTGCATCCCGAAAAATTTCAATAGACTTATCTTTCATTTTATCTCTTGTATCCTCATTTCTCTCAATATAGCATGGTATATCATAATACAATGTGCCAAAGAATGCAACTATACCTTTCTTGAGATTCCGTATTTTGCATTAACTGGTGTAAAAAGTCCAGAGTATACGCCCATTCCATCTGAATTTCGCCATTATCCATATACTCCTCCAATATCTTCTGTGTACGCAGATCAATCTTTTAGAATAATGGCCATCTATATTATAAATACAGTTTTCCCGGAAAATCCCACATTCAATTATGAATGTATCGTATTTCTTTTTCTCCATCTCAATAACAGCGCAGAATTGATAATCACCAGCACAGACCCGGCATTATGTACCAGGGCGCCCACCACAGGATTCAAAATGCCTGTCATCGCCAGAATAATTGCGAGAAAATTCAAGCTCATCGAAAAACTTAAATTGCACTTGATGGTGATCATCATCCGCTTGGATAACGCCAGCAAATGTGGCATTTCCTTTACTTCATCATCCACCAGTGCTATATCAGCAGCGTCCACAGCGATGTCACTCCCCACACCACCCATGGCAATCCCTACATTCGCCCGTTTCAAGGCAGGTGCATCATTGACACCATCGCCAATCATACATACCGGCTCCTCTTTCGCTTGGTATTCTTCGATCCGCTTGAGCTTATCTTCCGGCAGACAATTGGCATGTACTTCCCCTATCTGAATCTCCTGCGCAATGCTTTGTGCTGCATTTTCGTGATCTCCAGTCAGGAGAACCGGCGTAACTCCCAGTGCCGTCAGCTCACGAACCATCTGGCGGCTTTCCTCCCGAATCGTATCTGACAACACGATATAACCTATCAAAAGATGATCTGCGGCGATATAAATCACAGTGCTGCCTTTGCTAAAATAGTGTTCCACATCTGCATATACCGCATCCGATAGAATAACATCCTGTTCCTGCATCATTTCCTTATTTCCAGCCAGTATGGTTTTTCCATCAATCATCGCAGAGACTCCCCGCCCCGGTAACATCTGAAACTGTTCCGGCTGCAAAAGACAGGACTCTGACTGCTGCTTATAACAACGAACCACCGCTTTCCCCAACGGGTGTTCGGAAAGTTGTTCCACAGAAGCCGCATACGCATATACCACATCTTCGGAATAATTACTATCTGTACTTTTCACCGTGGTCACCTGTGGCATTCCGTAGGTAAGAGTCCCGGTCTTATCAAAAGCAATCTTTTTCACCGACGCCAAACGTTCCAAAGCATCTCCCTCACGCACGAGAAAACCATGCTTTGTAGCATTTCCTATGGCCGCCATAATGGCCGTCGGTGTAGCCAGCACTAATGCACAGGGACAAAAGACAACCAATATGGTAACCGCGCGAATGATCTGTCCCGTCATGATCCATGTCAACAGTGCCGCTGAAAGTGCAATGACTACGATCCAGGTTGCCCAGCGGTCTGCAAGCCCTACAATCTTTGCTTTGCCGGCATCTGCGGATTGCACAAGACGGATCATGCGTTGGATGGAACTATCTTCGCCAACCTTGGTGGCTCTCATGTCAAATGTTCCAAACTGATTGACCGTTCCACTTAAGACCGCATCCCCCACCGTCTTATCCACCGGTAATGATTCCCCTGTCATCACTGCCTGATTGACCGACGTCTGCCCCATCGTGATCTTTCCATCAACCGGAACACATTCTCCCGGTAACACACGAAGCGTATCCCCGATCACAACGTTCTCTGCCGGAACCATGATTTCTTCTTCGCCTTTCATTACCCTGGCGGTCTGGGGTGTCAGGTGAACCAGTTTCTCAATCCCG
>JAUNIU010000182.1 GCA_030523265.1 Eubacteriales bacterium
GTACAGCAAGTTGTGGATTCTGATCATTGCTATGGTCGGGAGTACAGCATTCAGTTTGATTACATCCAGTATTGTCAGCAGGGTATCGTTAAAGATCAGCATTTATGTGAACAATGATATACAGACAGATATTTTCAATAAGATCATTGATGCGGACTGGCAGCAGGTCAGTACATATCAGAACGGTGATCTGTTGAACCGATTCAATTCTGACGTAAGCACTATTTCGGGAAACGCCATTTCCTGGCTGCCGAATGTGATCGTCAATCTGTACAGTTTTCTGGCAACCTTTTTTGTCATACTCCATTATGATGTTACAATGGCTCTGTTTGCCTTTATCAGCGCGCCGGTACTGCTTTTAGTCAGCCGCCGCGTGATGAAAAAATTAAGGGAATATAAGAGACGCGTGCAGGAAATGAACAGCGGGATGATGAGCTTTGAGACAGAGGTGTTTTACAATTTTGATTCGATCAAGAGTTTTGGCGTGACGGGGCATTATTCCGAGGGGCTGCGAGATTGGCAGAAAAAATATAAAGATTATAATCTCGACTACAATCTTTACAGTATCAAAATGAATATCGGAATGACCGGACTGAGTACGGCCGTGGGGCTGGCGGCGTTTGGGTATTGTCTGTTCCGGATGTGGACGGGAGATATCTCTTATGGAACAATGACTCTGTTTCTGGGTCAGAGCTCTAAACTGTCCAGTGGGTTCAGTACGCTGATATCGATTTTTCCGTCCATGATCAGCAGCGCGGTATCGGCGCACCGTATCAGAGAAATCGTGGATCTGCCGAAAGAAATTCATAATCCGGAATCATTGGAGCGGATGAGGCCGTTGGCTGCCGGAGGTTTTACTGTCCGGATGAAGTCTGTGGAATTTGCTTATCAGGACAAGGATGATGTAATTATTGACAGTGATTTTGTGGCGAAGCCAAATGAGATCGTGGCAGTGATCGGGCCGAGCGGTCAGGGAAAGACAACGATGCTCCGGCTGATTCTGGGGTTAATTCATCCGCAGCAGGGTGAGACTTTCCTGGAAGCGGCAGATGGAACAGCCTATGCCATGAATGCGGACCTGAGAGAGTTTTTTTCCTATGTTCCACAGGGGAACACGCTTGTTTCCGGAACGATTGCGGATAATCTCAGGGTGGTAAAGAGAGATGCCACAGATGAAGAAATCGTAGAGGCACTGAAAATTGCCTGTGCGTGGGAGTTTATAGAGAAACTGGAAGATGGCATTCACAGTAAGCTGGGGGAACGCGGCCGTGGTTTTTCGGAGGGACAGGCACAGCGAATCGCGATCGCCCGCGCTGTTTTGCGGGATGCGCCGGTCATGCTTCTGGATGAAGCGACGAGCGCGCTGGATGCCGATACAGAGAAGAGGGTGCTGAAGAATATTATCAGGCAAAACCCGAATAAGACCTGTATTGTTTCAACACACCGTCCGAGTGTACTCAGTATGTGCCAGAGAATTTATCGTGTAATCGACCGGCATATTACAGAGGTTGATCAGACAGATGGAACGATCAGAAGTTTGCAGGAGGAGTGATATATATGGTAAAAATCATACGCCGGGTGGTAATTGTACTTTTTGGTGCGGCAGCTGCGCTGTCAGTTCTGGCCTGGATAAAATCATCCGGACTGAATGATACGGACGGACCGGAGATCGTGATGGATCAGGACAGTATTTCTGTCAATATTGACTGTACGGATGAAGAACTTCTGGCAGGGATTACAGCTACCGATAAAAAGGACGGAGATGTGACGGATTCGCTAGTGGTGGAGGATATGTCAAATTTTATAGAGAAGGGACGCAGGCAGGTAACAGTTGCCGCTTTTGATAAGGATAACAATGTGACAAAGGCGACGAGGGAGGTGGTTTACAATGACTATGTTTCCCCGCGGTTTTCACTGGGTCAGCCGCTGCGCTTTGATATGAACAAGGATTATGATGTATCATCCCTGTTTCAGGTGCAGGATTGTCTGGACGGCAATCTGTCCGGGGATGTGACGGTGAAGTCGGATTCCTACTATGCGTTGGGTGTTTCAGGGGAATGTACAATGACTTTTCAGGTATCGAACAGTGCCGGAGATGTGGTGGAACTGCCGGTGACGGTAGAGTTTTATGATTCTGCAGAAGATAATACTGCTCCGAAAGTGGAGTTGTCGGAATATCTGGTTTATGTAAGTTCCGGCGGCCAGATCGATCCGATGGATTATGTTGCCGGTATGATCGATGGTGGAACGTTCTGGGAACTGGATGACAGGAATAATCCTTATGATTCAGATGACATTGAAATTGTAAATCCAGTGGATACTTCTGTGCCCGGAGTTTATGAGATTTCCTATACGATACCGACAGAAGAGAGCTATCAGCCGAAGATCAGGCTGATCGTAATCGTGGAGTAAGGAGGCGTATATAGATGAAAACGGATAGCGGATATACTTATAAATCGAACCGGAATCCGGGGATGCTGCGGATCGACTGGGACTGTTTGTTTCGGGATCTTTTCAGGGAATGGTGGCTGATTCTTCTGACGGGGGTGACGGCTGCATTGCTGACTGGGGCAGTATTTCAGCTTCGTTATGTGCCGGAATATACGGCGAAAACGACTTTTGTGATCAGCCAGACGGGATTCAGCTACAGCCAGGTGTCCGGAAATCTCGCCCAGGCGGAAACAACAACGGAACAGTTTAAACAGGTGGTAAACAGTTCCATCTTACAGAAGCAGGTTTGCGAGGATCTGGGACTTTCCGGTTTTGGAGCGTCGGTCAGCATTGATACGATTGAATCCTCAAACCTGATGGTGATGGAAGTGACATCCTCATCTCCGAAGATGGCTTATGAGATCAGCCGCTCGGTGATTGATAATTCCATGGAACTGATGGGATATTTTCTGAATGGAGTTACGATGAAGGAACTCCAGTCCACAGTGATCCCGGAGCAGCCGTCCAATCCGCTGAATCTGGCGCGGTATATGGGATATGCGGCCGTGGCGGGGATCCTTGTGATGATCTTTATCCTCGCACTGATCTCAATCTATAAGGATACGATAAAAAATGTGGAGGATGTTTCATTAAAAGTTGACACGAAACTTCTCGGGACTGTTTATTATGAGAAAAAGAGAAAACATGGCTCTAAAAAAGCGGCGAAAAAATTTTCCCTGCTGCTCACCAATCCGATGCTGAGTTTTATGTATGTGGAATCTTACCGGATGGTTGCCACCCGCGTGAGATTTGCCATGGATGCTGAGGACAGGAAGGTACTGTTGGTAACAAGCGTGTCGGAGAATGAAGGGAAATCTACCGCTGCGGCGAATATCGCGGTGGCGCTTGCCCAGGAGGGGAAAAATGTCCTTCTGGTGGACTGTGATTTCCGCAAGCCGGCTCAGTACAAAATTTTTAAATCCCGCTGCCCGAGAAACTGTGATTTCTGCATCTCTGTTTCTCAGAAGCAGGTTGTAAAGGCGATTAAGTTGGATCAGGTTCCCGGCCTGTCAGTTGTGTTTGGGAAGAAGCCGATCGGTTCACAGTTAGATAAGGATTCTTTTGCCTATCTGGAGAAAATCGTGAAAAGCATGAGAAAACAGCATGACTATGTCATTCTGGATACATCCCCGATGGCTTTTGTTGCGGATACGGAAGAGTATGCAGGTCTCGCTGATGCCAGCCTTCTGGTGATCCGGCAGGATGTGATGGAAACCTGCTATATCAATGACGCGATCGATACGCTGGAAAATACCGGAACGAAATTGATCGGCTGCGTGTTTAACGGAGTGCGAAGAGGCCTGATGGAGAAAACTGGCGCCTATGCGAACTACGGAGCAGGCAGTTACAGCAAGTATTCCCATTACAACAAATCAGGAAGCAAGGCAGGTAATTGAGATGAGAGAGTATGATACCAGAAATATCGATACCGACGAAAATAAAATAGACATTATCCGCGGCATTGTAAAGGGATGGAAGTGCTTTAAAAAGACCTGGTGGCTGCTGTTGATCCTGTGTGTGATTGGTGTCGGAATCGCGGTTGTATACAGATTGTTCTTTTTTACACCGGAATACAGGGCATCGTCTTCCCTTACTGTAAATGTGGAGGGCGCCGGGGATTCAACAAGCAGCAGTACTGCACAGATCACTCTGGAACAGATGAGCGCTACGTTTCCGTATATTCTGGAAAGCGGGGCGCTGAAAGATGTGGTGAAGGAGGATCTCGGACTGGAGGAGCTGAATGGCGAGATTAGCGCCACATCGCTGGAAAATACCAGCCTGTTTGAAATCAGCGTGACCTCTGAGAATCCGGATCTGGCGTACAATATTCTGCAGTCTGTGATCGAAAATTATCCGGAAGTGGCGAAATATATTGTCGGCAATACGTCATTTACACTCCTTGACACGACGGGGGTTCCCACCACCCCATCTAATTATATCAGCAAAAAGAGCCTGCTGGAGAGGGGCGTCGGCGGTGGATGCGCGGTGTATCTGGTGATTCTGATCATTCTAAGCTGTATGAGAAAAACAGTTATGTCTGAGGAAGATTTGAAACGATATACAAATGTGCAGTGTATTGGAACGGTACCGCAGAACTATATGAAGCGCAGAAGCAGCAAAAATAAGCAGCTTATGCTGATTGACCGGCGGACGGCAACTCCTTCTTTTAGGGAATCGATCAATACGTTGTACATCCGTTCCGTCAGACGACTGAAAAAAGAGCAGCAGAAAGTGTTTGTCATCACAAGCGCGGCGGAGGGGGAAGGGAAATCCACGATTTCCGCGAATCTGGCTCTGAGTTATGCGCAGAAAGGCCATAAGGTGCTGTTGATCGACGGCGATCTGCGCCATCCCTCTATTGGGGAAAAGTTTGACATGAAAAGTGTGTGGGGATTTGACGCGGTGCTAAAGGGAGAAAAGACTCTGGAAGATGTGGTCTGTACATATAAAGATAAGACATTGGACATCCTTGCGGGAAGCCGTCCGGTGGAATCGAATCGGATCGCCGCCCTGCTCGGCAGTGCAGATGTGAAGGAATATCTGGATGCATGGCGTGAGCGGTACGATTATATTATTATTGATACACCGCCCTGCGGAATCCTGCAGGATGCAAGTTTTCTGGCTTCCTACAGTGACGCCATCCTTATGGTGGTCCGTCAGGATTACCAGTCTGTCAACAGGATCGCA
>JAUNIU010000183.1 GCA_030523265.1 Eubacteriales bacterium
GTTTGGGATTGTCTTTGACCCGAAGCACGGTCTTACTGCATCGCGGTTCCATCAAATTACACAGCAAAGAAAAGGAAGGTTCTACATTTATCGTCCGTATACCGATCAATTATGCCTTAAACGCATAAGCTTTCTATAAAATGGAGGAAAACCATGGAAGAACAGTTTTCAAATAAAAACAGAATCCATCGCATCGTCCTGTTTGTTTTGCTTATAGGACTGCTTGTGGTGGGAATTTTGCTGTTTCGTGCGTTTACACATCGCCAGCAGGAATATAATGGATACTATATTTTTTGTGTAGATGCCAATGAGACCAAGGTGCAATACGAGAAATATACCCCAAAACATTCCAAGACAGATCAGGTGATTCAGGAGTTTCTGGATCAAATGCAGATAGAACCGAAAGATATTTCCATGAAAAAAGCCATACCGGACAATGTAACGGTGGACGAATATCTTTTATCGGGCACCGGAGAATTGACATTATTTTTGGATTCGGCTTATGGGAATTATAGTGGTGTCAATGAGATTTTACGCCGTGCTGCCATTGTCAAAACATTATGCCAGATTCCAGATGTGGATTCCGTACAGTTTTATGTGGCGGGACAGCCTTTGACCGATTCCAATGCCAATGCCATCGGCTTTATGACTGCAGATACTTTTATTGACAATACCGGTGGTGAATCCGTTTATCAGCAAAATGCCACCCTCAATATGTATTTTGCCACGAAAGATGGTGCCGCTTTGGAAATGGTTCCGGTACAGATCACCTATGATGCCACGATACCATTAGAGCAGATGACCATCGAACAATTAATCAAGGGACCAAACTCCATCAAGGGGATTAACAAGGGAGAAATTCTCCCGACGATACCGGATGGTACCGTCTTAAATAGTGTCACCGTCAAAGAACACACCTGTTATGTGGACTTTTCCCACAATTTTCTAAACAAACCGGATAATATATCACCGGAAGTCGCCGTGTATTCTGTGGTCAACACCTTAGTCGAGCTTGCCACCGTGAATAAGGTACAATTCAGCATCGATGGCGAACAGGTGCTATTATACAATGATACCATCAACTTCGGTGAGGTTTTTGAACGGAATCTGGATCTGGTAAGAGAATAATCCCCCTCTGCCTAATACACAATTTTATTTTAATTACAAAAGGAGGTATCCATATCAAAAGACCAATGGTATGGGTCTGCACGGTTTGTATCCTGTTATTTGCCATGTATCGTATCTTCTATGGAGAAGCGGATGACAAACGACATGATATCTATGGGGAAACCCTGGGATCGAAAGGGCAGGAAGTCATGCTCCAGGGTCGTGTAGACCGCATAGAAACCAAAACAACATCTTATTATCTTTATCTAAACGACGTTTCTGTCGATGGCAGCCGTTCCGGCATTGCCTCTACCCATCTTTCCCGAATCATTCTCTCCTTTCGGCAAGAGCCGGATGTATTGCCCGGCAATCGCATTCAGGCAAACGGTACTTTATGTAATTTCGATACTGCCACCAATCCCGGACAATTTGATGCGAGATCTTATTATCAGGAACAGGGGATCTATTATATTATGTATACTGACGGGTATGCGTTGGTGTCCGGTAAGACGGACAGATACCGCGCCTTCCTTTTTCGCCTGCACAAACGTCTGCTATCCGTGATACAGGATTCCTTGCCGGAGAAACAGGCAGGCATCATCATGACCATGCTTTTGGGGGATAAGTCTGCCCTAAATCCAGAGATCCGACAGCTTTACCGGCAAAACGGCATCGGACATCTATTTGCAGTGAGTGGACTGCATGTCACTATACTATGTATGGCATTTTACCAGCTGCTGCTATGGCTGCGGCTTCCCCGGAGCATAGCTGTGTCCGGCACCCTTTGCGTGTTGTGGAGTTATGGAGTGATGACGGGATTTAGTGTATCCACCAATCGCGCTGTCATCATGATGATTCTGTATCTGCTCTCCGGTATCGCAGGGCGAAGCTATGACCTGTTATCTGCCATGGCTTGTAGCGCACTGGTGATATTATTGCAAAATCCCTTTGCCATTCGCTCCTGTAGTTTTTTATTATCCTATACAGCAATCTTAGGGGTGGGACTGGTCTATCCGGTGTTGCAGGAGTGTATCCTGGGAGATGAGACAGCGAGACGCAGACACAGACGAAACCTACACCGGACTGGGCGGGAGCAAAAAGCGAAAGGCTGGCTGGGTGTCGCTATATGGTGGGTTGTCACCGGCAAGGAAAAGTTATTGCAGACGCTTCTGATGAGTGTCGCGATCCAGATCAGTACATTACCGGTGTTACTCTATTTCTACTACGAGGTTCCCACGTATGGTGTGATACTTAATATTTTTGTTTTGCCTCTGGCATCCCTGTTACTCCTGCTGGCAATGGCGGCCGCCCTGACTGGTCTGTGCTTTCTGCCACTGGCAAAATTTCTGTTTGGAGCCGTTTCTTTGATCTTAGGTTTCTATGAAAATCTATGCATGCTGTTTCTGAAGCTGCCTATGCCCGTTACACTGCTTGGCAGACCTTCTTATTATCGAATCGGCGGGTATATTCTCTTTGCCGCTGTGGCGGTCTGGTTATGGCAGAAGTTTCGCACCAGACGTGTACCTCTGTATTTATGGGCGGCAGGGACGATTCTGTTAGTATTTCCTGTCATCTCCCCCAACTTTTCCATGACGTTTCTCGATGTGGGACAGGGGGACGGGGTCGTGATACATACGCCGGATGATACCACCTTTCTCATTGACGGCGGCAGTACCAGTGAAAATCAAGTAGGAGAGTACCGTATCAAACCATTTCTGAAGTATTATGGTATCCGCGAGATTGATTATATGATCATGAGCCATGCGGATGAAGACCATATTTCCGGTCAAATAGAATTATTGCAACACAGTGGACAGCCGGGCGAAATCCGCATCAAACAATTGCTTCTGCCAGAGCCATCAGCAGAATATCAGGCAGAGAAGGGATATCAGAACATGCTTTCACTGGCAGAAAAGGCACATGTGCCGGTCTCTTATATTCACACCGGAGATTTCTTACATTTGCAGGAACTGGAGATTCTTTGCCTGCATCCCGATGCCGGATTCGGGGGTGAATCTGCCAATGCCTATTCCACTTCCTTAAGTATCACATGGCGGGGATATCATTTTCTGTTGTGCGGGGACCTGGAAGGAGCCGGAGAAGAGGCGGTGCTAGAAAGGCTGCAAAATGGGCAGGAAGGGGCAGACGGAATCAGAAGGATACCGGAATCTTATGACGTATTAAAGGTATCCCACCATGGTTCTAAAAACTCCACGTCCGAGGCATTCCTAAAAACGATTCGGCCCTCTCTGGCGGTGATATCCTGTGGGCAGGATAACCGGTATGGACATCCCCATCCAGAATTGCTCCAGCGGTTAGAGCAGGAAGATGCCCAGATCCTGCGAACAGATCAGCAGGGTTCCATAAAACTTGTTTTGTATCGAGACAGATGCCCACCCGTTATCTTTTTAAAAAATGGCGAAAGTCAAATGTAAATTTTCAATGACAAATAAAATGCTTTGTGATACAATAAATCTGATTTGTTCTGCGAATCATCAAAGAAAAACTTTTGTCCGCAAGACGGAATGGAGGAAAATCATGGATTACAAGAATGCAGGCGTTGACATCGAAGCCGGATATAAGGCTGTAGAACTAATGAAGGAGCACATCGCAGGAACGATGCGCAGTGAAGTTCTGACAGACATCGGCGGATTTTCCGGAGCATTTTCGATGGAAGCATTTAAGACAATGGAACAGCCAACCTTAGTTTCCGGTACCGATGGTGTAGGTACTAAGTTAAAAGTTGCATTTGAAATGGACAGGCACGATACGGTGGGGATCGATTGTGTGGCAATGTGTGTCAATGACATTGCCTGTGCCGGTGGAGAGCCATTATTCTTCTTAGATTATATAGCATGCGGTAAGAATGAACCAGAAAAGATCGCTGCCATCGTATCCGGTGTGGCAGAGGGATGTAAGCAGTCTAATGCGGCATTGATCGGTGGAGAGACTGCCGAGATGCCTGGTTTTTATCCTGTAGATGAGTATGATCTGGCAGGTTTTGCCGGGGGTATCGTAGACCGCAAGAATATGATAACCGGCAAGACGATACAAAGCGGCGATGTATTAGTAGGTATCGCTTCTTCCGGTATCCATAGCAATGGATATTCTTTGGTCCGCAAGGTATTTGAGATGAAAAAGGAGAGTCTCAGCAAGACATATGAATCATTGGGTGGCCGTTCGTTAGGGGAAACCTTATTGACGCCTACCATCATCTATGTGAAAGCACTGCGCACGGTTCGCGAAAGTGGTGTCACCATCAAGGGCTGTAGTCATATTACAGGTGGTGGTTTCTATGAAAATATTCCACGTATGTTACCGGAGGGAATGCGTGCCCAGATCAAGACAGACAGTTATGAGATTCCTCCGATCTTTGATATGTTGGCAAAAGATGGAGAGATTGCCCGCGAAATGATGTATAATACATACAATATGGGTATCGGAATGATGCTTGCAGTGGATGCTGCCGATGCAGATAAGACTGTAGAGCTGGTGAACCAATCCGGTCAGAAAGGTTTCATTGTAGGTGAGATCGTCAGTGGCGATAAAGGAGTCACATTACTATAATCTTCCCCCGGATTGTCAGATGACACCGAGGAAGGATGGCTGTAAATTACAAATGGAGGCACAGTGTAGTATGCAAAAAATAGCAGTTTGTGTATCGGGAGGCGGTACAAATCTACAGGCAATCTTAGATGCAGTCAGCGACGGTACGATACATAATACCGAGATCGCCGTTGTCATTAGCAATAAACCAGATGCCTATGCTTTGACCCGGGCAGAAAAGGCGGGAATCCCAGCCGAATATATCAGTCCCAAAGACTTCCCGGACCGCAGTGCATTTGGAGAGGCAATGGTATCTGTATTGCAAAAATATGGTGTAGATCTGGTGGTATTAGCCGGGTATCTGGTGATTATCCCAGTACAGATGATTACGGCATACCGGGACCGTATCATTAACATCCATCCGTCCCTGATTCCTGCCCATTGTGGCATGGGATATTACGGTCTGAAAGTACATGAAAG
>JAUNIU010000184.1 GCA_030523265.1 Eubacteriales bacterium
TTTGTCTAACATATCAAGTCCTTATCTTTTATTACCAGAGAAAAATATGTTCTGGCATCATACTCATATCTTGCAATTTCCATATCTCCTCCCATTAAAACAGCTTGTCAGACGAAATGGTATCTCCCTGCACCTGATTCTCCGGTTAATATCGGATCTCTGCCTTAGCCTGACTGCATTACACCAGGCAAATATTTTACATATGGATATAAGCGCAGATAATGTTTTTTATACAGAGGAAGGGCACTTTATCCTGGGAGACTTTTCAGAATCCTGTTTTATTACCTCCGCACCATTTCCGATCAACCATCAGACACATCCCATCCTGCCACCAGAATGTGACACAGATCCGCCTACTATTTTATCCGAACAATATAATCTGGGCATCCTATTCTATATCCTATGTAACGAAGGTAACAATCCACCTAAGAACTTTTCGGAAAACATACCACAGAATCTTGCAATTTTTCAGGGAATGCCAGAGATTACCGATGCCCTAGGTTCCATATTGACAAAAATGCTAGCAACCAACCCTTCGGATCGATATGCCGATCTTTCTCTCCTTCGTCAGGATATTGACACTCTTTTGTCCCGGCTGCCGGAACAAACTCCTTATCATCTTCATATTGTAGATGAAACGCATTCCTTTCATCAAACCATCACCACGCCCAATACATCATTCTTCCCAGGTATCTCTTTTCCCTTCGGGAGAAAAATTTTACTCAAAACATCTGTCCTATTTCTTGGACTAATCCTGCTTCTTGGCGGTAGTATGATACTACTAACCAACCGTTCTCCCGGAAAACATATCTTTCGTCGTGAAAAGAACATTCTGCGTTCTGCCGATCCTATATCCTCCGCTGATAACCCTACACACATTGGCGCAACATCCATGCCGGCATCCACCAATGACTCCAGTACAATTTTGGACATTGGCAATCAAAAATTAAACTCTCTCACCGCTGTATTTTCGGAACACCTTGCCTTTACGAAAGTCGAGATCTTGCTCGCAGAAAATAATTATTTTACAGACCTAGAGGAAATAGCAACACTATCAAATCTGCAGGAACTATATCTCAGTGGAAACCAAATAACGAGTACCGATGCATTTTCCTCTCTATCCAAACTGGAAATATTGGTCTTATCGGACAATCATTGTACAGATTTATCAGGATTAACAGACCTGCGACAACTTCATTTTCTTGATTTGTCAGGAAATCATGATTTGTCTGAGGTTTTCGTTTTATCGGAACTAACCAATCTTAACACACTTATTTTATCAGATACCTCCGTGACAGATGCATCCATAAAGCAACTTCAACAATCTTTACCACACTGTACGATCATTTACTAAGGAAGGAGACATATGAAATGACACAGAACCAGACAAAGTCCATGTTTCAACATAAGATTCGTATCGTAATTTTTATTCTGACCATCGTATTTACGATCTCGGCTGTTCCCTGTGTTTGCCAGGCAAAAAAACAGAAACCAACATGGAAAAAAGAAATCACTTCCCTGCGGGTAGGCAAAACCTTTCGTTATCACATCAAGGGCTGTTCTAAAAAAGCCAACGTTAGGTATTCCTCGAATCATATATCCTGGGCCAGCATTAATCGCAAAACCGGATTGCTGCGCGCCAGGCGCAAAGGTGTGGTTATCATCACTGCAAAAATCAAGGAACCTCATAAGAATATCAAAAAATTAAAAACGAAGGTCCGAATTACTGCAAAGGGTAACACCAGATCTTCCTCTGCTGCTTCCACTTCTGCCAAAAAGAACCCGTCTCATGCATATTCTGATAATTCAGCAAATCAAGCAAATGCTCATAGTTCCACTTTGTTAGACCATGTTCAGTTTACTGCTTCCGAAACCATAAATCCATGGAACCATTCTCTCCTGCTATACAGCAATCGCATTCTACTACAATCAGAAGTCCGACAGTCCACACTCACTCTGTCACGCATTCAGGAAGATACTGTGAACAATAGTGCCACAAATGGTAATAATAATACCACCAAATTAACAGCACACTTTTGTTCTCTTTCTGACGATGGCAAAACCATCCTCTATCGGTTATCCGATCTCTCTGCACAGGAAATATGTCCAGGAAATGGTACACAAGATGGCGATTACAAAATTACCAGCGACATTTTTTCTGACACATTATTCACGCATTATCAAGAGAGAATACAACCAAATAGTATTTGCGGATTTGCCACTACAACAAAGGGTACAGCTCTTTCCAACGTTTCTGTCACCCTATATTCCAATACCTCTGATATTCCGCTCGCTTCTGTCAAAACAGATCAAAATGGTTATTATCAGTTTCATGATATCGCGGAAAATACAATTTCACTGATTGCACAATTAGAAAACTATGATACCTATTCCCTTTCTTCCTTGCATCCCGGAAAGCAGATGTTATGCCAAAATATAATAATGCATCCCATCTCTACAGAAGACTTGGCATTATCCTGTGAGATTATGGATTTACAAAAGCTACCTGTGACGAATGCCACTGTCCTCATCACAGACCAGCAAGATAATCCGGTAACTCAGGGAAAGGTGGACTCCAAGGGTCTGATCACATTTGCCAATCGTGATATCAACACCATCAAAGGATATTCTTTAATCGACTATCATAATAAGGCCTCTGTCGCCAGATATCAAACCGAAAGCATATCTGTGTCTAACCCTGTTCTTATGGACAGAGAACAACCATTTACCCGCAGTCAGCAATATCACCTCTATGTTATTCCCGGCACCAATGAAGTCTCTACCCCAAAGGATTATCATATGGTTTCTTTCACCTTTTCTTTTATGCCTCTCCTATCCGATCAGCTTGTTCTGCAAATTCATCTTGATCCTCTTCCTGTCATATCATCTGATACGTTATCCATTGATACTACACATCTGTCTGACACTTTTTCTCATCTGGACTATACTCTTTATGATAACCATGGTAATACTGTATTTCATACTACGCTTGCATCTCTGGCAGATGTACTCGAACACGACTATTCGGACTCCCTTTCCCGCAATATGCAAGATTGTTCTCTTCGTTTATATGATGGAAATTATTATGCTGCCATCTCTGCAAAAACTCCCTCAGATCAAGCAGTCTCTGCCACAACGATTCATCCGGTCCATATCAATCATGGAATCATAGAACCTGTTGCATATCTTATGACACCCACGAAAGACTTTCACGTCATTATCTATGCAAAATTTTACTGTGATACGAATGATCGGCATTCTTATACTCTGTACCAAAAAACGGACACTATTTGGTTGCCGTTGGAAACTTACTCTTCCGATCCATTTACTTCCATTACTACAACCTCTTCCAAGGCTTATCTAAATCTAACTGCATTGCAGTCTGACACCACCTATTGTCTCATCTCTACCGAAACAGACTATAGTATCACCTCTGGTGCAATCTTCCACACTTCCTCTGATTGGCACGATAACATGACAAATTCCGCACCAGATCATCAGATCATCCTTACGGATATATCAGACCAATCTAACCATATAGATACTCCTATCAATCCTGCCTCAATTTGTAATCTATCAGATTACAAATATATATGTAAAGAACAGCAATGTTTGGACGCATCTTTTTTTGCCTCTGCTGCGTATTATCCCAACACCATTTACGCCTACTATCAATCGGACGGCACATTCTGCAATCTGTTTTTAGCCACTCCTAATTTTTTATCCTCACAGAACGACTCTCCTACGCCATCCATATACAATCGCTTACATAATGGCGATATGATGTATACTTCACAGACTGCCTATCGAATGACACCATTTTTTGTAACATAACTTAATATCGCCTGCGGTTCTGCGATGTTTTGATCGGTTATCTGATAACTTTCTTTCAGTTTCCGCAATGCCTGCTTCGCTTTGCTCTGTTCCGATGTATATACCGTTGCCAAAATATCTCCCTTAGCCACTGGTGCGCCTGTTTTTTTATAAAACCGGATTCCTGCTGTCATATCAATATCATCTTCTTTGACTTCTCTGCCCGCACCTAACAGGACAGCCGCTTTGCCACACTCTTCCGTATTCATACCAGTGATATATCCATCCTCCCAAGCCACCAGATCCTGTGCTATGATAGCAGTTTGAAATCTTTCTGGATGATAGATATATTCCGCATCACCACCTTGTGCAGCCACCATCTCAGCCAATTTATTGAATGCAGATCCATCCTGAATAACCTGATCCACCTTTTTGATACATTCGTCTTTGGTACCAATGTCCGCCAACGATAACATAGTTGCTGCAATGATTCGACATACTTCTACAAAATCATCCGGTCCTGCTCCGCGCAATGTTTCGATGGCTTCCATGATCTCAATGGTATTTCCCACCGCACATCCCAAAGGCATATCCATATTGGTCAGTATAGCAATCGTTTCTCTTCCGGCACCTTCTCCGATAGCAACCATTTTCTGAGCTAATTCTATCGCTTCATCTATATTTTTCATAAAAGCACCGCTGCCTACCGTCACATCCAGAACGATCTTATCGCTTCCCGCTGCCAATTTCTTACTCATAATCGAGGAAGCAATCAAAGGAATACTATCGACGGTTGCTGTAACATCTCTAAGTGCATATAATTTCTTATCTGCTGGTGCTATGCTGGCAGATTGTCCCATCACTGCCAAACCAATCCGATTCACCATGTCAAAGAACTTTTCTTCCGGGATCATCGTACATAATCCGGGAATTGCTTCTAATTTGTCGATCGTTCCACCCGTAAATCCCAGACCCCTTCCGCTCATTTTTGCCACTTTTCCACCACACGCCGCCACGATTGGTGCCACAGCCAGCGTAACTTTATCACCTACACCTCCGGTACTATGTTTATCCACTTTAATCCCATGTATCCTGGACAAATCTACCTGATCTCCCGAAGCCGCCATGACATTCGTCAAATTTAATAATTCCTGATCGGTCATACCCATATAATATACTGCCATTAGCCATGCAGATACCTGATAGTCCGGAATATCTCCTTTGACATATCCCGTAATAAAATGCTCTATTTCTTCCGTTGTCAATTCCATCCCTTTTTTCTTTTTATCAATGATGTCATATACGTTCATTTCTT
>JAUNIU010000185.1 GCA_030523265.1 Eubacteriales bacterium
ATATTTCAATTGATGGATGACATGAATGATATTGAAGTAAACCGCAGTAAGTATGCCAGTATTTTTGAAACATTGATCTCCGGATTGATTTATTTTATGTTAGGTATCCTGGTATTGAAAAAGGGAATCACGATAGGAAATGTCTGCCTGTATGCCGGATGTGTCAGCATGTTTCTGGAGCATTTCCGGTATTGGATACTCCAGATCACTTTGCTGGCGGATAATACGAAATACGTGAAAATGTATTTTGATTTTTTGGATATTCAAAATAAAAAGTACGAGGGAAGTTTGCCGGTGGAGAAGCGGGATGACGACCAGTTTACGATTGAATTTCGCAATGTCTCTTTTCGGTATCCGGGGAGCAATGTGGATGTGTTAAAGAATTTCTCCATCCAATTCAAAATCGGGGAACGGTTGGCTGTAGTGGGGAAAAATGGTTCCGGCAAAACCACCTTTATCAAGCTGCTGTGTCGGCTATATGATCCCACAGAGGGGGAAATCCTGTTAAATGGGATTGACATACGCAAGTATGATTATGCAGAGTACCTCTCCCTGTTTAGCGTGGTATTTCAGGATTTTAAGATACCAGCCTTTTCCATAGGACAAAATGTGGCGGCGGCTATGGAGTATGATGAGGAGCGGGTGACCGCGGCGTTAAAGAAAGTCGGTTTGACGGAGCGATTAAAACATCTGCCACAGGACTTGGATACTCCGTTGTATAAGGATTTTGACCAGGAAGGTGTGGATATTTCCGGCGGGGAGGCGCAGAAAATTGCCATTGCCAGGGCATTGTATCACGACACCCCTTTTGTGATACTGGATGAACCGACGGCTGCATTAGATCCACTGGCAGAATATGAGATTTATTCTCATTTCGATGAACTGGTGGGAACCAAGACAGCAGTTTACATTTCCCATCGTTTATCCAGTTGCCAGTTCTGTAACGATATTTTGGTAATCGACGGAGGAAAGGCGGTACAGCGGGGAAATCATGATGCTTTAGTAAAGGATCACGAAGGGCTGTACTATACTTTGTGGAATACACAGGCACAGTATTATCAGGAAGCATAGTAATCAACGCAAAACTTTTAACACCAGTTCATGCAAAATGCGGAAACGCAAGCAAAAAAGTGTTGTAAGTGATACGGTAATATTGTTATCATAGATACAGAAGTATGGACCGGACAGGGGAACATGCTTCTGTATTTGTATTATCTGACGGAATTAAGGTGTTATTGAGATCAATTAATCCGATGGCGAAGGAGAACTGATATGAGCATTTTCTATGATCAACAAAACAATATTTTTCATTTACAGACCCATCACACCAGTTATCAGATGAAGGTGGATTCCTATGGATTTTTGTTACACTTATACTATGGTAACAGGACGGAGCAGCAGGCAGATCAATTTCTGGTATATCGGGATCGCGGATTTTCCAGTAATCCCTGCGATGTGGGAGAGGACCGGACGTATTCTATGGATGTATTGCCACAGGAGTTTCCCTGTCTGGGAACCGGGGATTACAGGAATGCAGCGTTTGTATTACAACAGGCAGATGGTTCCTGGGGGTGTGATTTCCGCTATGTTTCCCATACGATAAAAAAGGGGAAGTATTCGTTAGAGGGGCTGCCGGCTGTCTATGCATCGGATAAAGAAGCCGATACATTAGAGATTGTCTTAAAAGATGTCTCAAAAGATTGGGAGGTTACGCTGCTGTATGGAGTCCTTCCAGAGGTGGATGTGATCACCAGGAGCGCAATCTTTAGAAACCATAGTCCGGAGCAGGTCATTGTGGAGAAGGCAGCCGCCTGTCTGGATTTTGTAACAGGTGATTTTGATGTGATCACCTTTCATGGACGCCATGCGATGGAGCGAAACAGGGAACGCAGTCGTGTGGGGCATTATGCGCATGTGATCGGGAGCAGAAGAGGGACTTCCAGCCACCAGTATAATCCGATGATGATCTTGGCGGCTGCCGATACAAATGAGGATCAGGGACAATGTTATGCCATGACATTTGTATATAGTGGGGGATTTGAAGGTTCCGTGGAAAAGGATCAGATGAATCAGACACGTATGCTTTTGGGGTTGCAGCCGCAGCAGTTGCGATATCCGGTGGCAGCAGGAGAATCCTTTGTGGTGCCGGAGGTGATTTTATCCTTCAGTAATAGCGGCTTGAATCAATTATCTCATCAGCTGCATCAATGTATCCGGTCCCATGTCTGCCGGGGGAGGTATCAGTCTGTCGTTCGTCCGGTGCTGGTTAATAGCTGGGAAGCATGTTATTTTGATATTGATGCACAGAAATTATATGGATTGGCAAAAGAAGCGGCCGATCTGGGGATTGATATGCTGGTGATGGATGACGGATGGTTTGGCAAACGGGACGATGATAACAGTGGATTAGGAGATTGGTATGTCAATGAGGAAAAACTGGGAATGCCTTTGCAGGAATTGATTGGTCAGGTGAATGCCGCCGGATTGAAATTTGGTATCTGGTTTGAGCCGGAAATGGTCAGTGAAGATAGTGAATTGTATCGTAAACATCCAGATTGGGCATTTACCATTCCCGGACGAAAGCCGGTTCGTGGACGGAATCAGCTGGTGTTGGATTTTTCCAGGAAAGAAGTGGTGGATCATGTCTATGAGCAGCTGTGCCGGATCTTAGATCATAACCATATTGAGTATATCAAATGGGATATGAACCGAAGCATCAGTGATGTATATTCCCATGTGGCCGGAGAGCAGGGACGGGTATTATATGATTATGTATTAGGGCTGTATGAGTTTTTGGAGAGGCTTCATGAGAATTATCCGAATATTCTGCTGGAGGGATGCAGTGGCGGCGGCGGACGGTTTGATGCCGGAATGCTCTACTATACGCCGCAAATCTGGTGTAGTGATAATACGGATGCCATTGACCGTTTGCGCATTCAATATGGTACTTCCTTTGGTTATCCGGTTTCTGCGGTGGGTACCCATGTGTCAGCTGTGCCAAATCATCAGACAGGACGTAGCACGCCTTTGCAAACCAGAGGTGTGGTGGCGATGGCAGGAACCTTTGGCTATGAGTTGGATTTAACGAAGCTTTCTACAGAAGATAAGGTGAGCATCAAGGAACAGGTGGCACAGTATAAGGAGCTGGCACCGCTCATTCTGAATGGAAGATATTATCGTTTGAGTGATCCTTACACCGATGATATAGCGGCGTGGCAGATTTTGTCCGGGAATCAGCAAGAGGTATTGTTTTATGCGGTACAACTGGAGACGCATGGGAATATGCCTCCGGTGTATGTGAGACTCAAGGGGTTAAGAGAGGGTGTTACTTATAAAGATACCCGGACAGGACAGCGATATCCGTCCG
Organism: Eubacteriales bacterium; assembly: GCA_030523265.1. Lineage (GTDB taxonomy): Bacteria > Bacillota > Clostridia > Lachnospirales > Lachnospiraceae > Butyribacter. Next base: position 3,368 of record JAUNIU010000185.1, read on the forward strand.
ATCTGTTGATGAATATAGGGTTACCATTAAGTTCTGCCACACAGGAGTATCAGAGCTATCAAATGAAATTTGTGATGGTGTAGAGCGTAGTGGGAGAGTGCAGAGTGATATGTTAAGCCATTAAAAATAGCCGTTCCGAAACTTTGCCAGAGAGTGGGACGGCTATTCTTCTTGCGTTTCCGCATTTTGCATGAACTGGTGTGAAAAGTCCACATTGCAAATGGTGATGTGGAAATATTGCACAAAATTGCAAATATGTCATGCTCAGGGGTATTATTCGTTGTCAAACATTATGATTCTTCATTAAGATCGCGAATATCTTTTAGCTGATAAGAAATCAGACTAAATAAGGCACCCAATATTCCCGTACATAAAAACATCACTGCCATACCGCTTCCCGCACCTGTGCCTACGATCATCCGTAAAATGCCGGTGACCGGGTTTGCTGTCATCAGGAACGGTTCAAATACATAATCGGCCAAAAAGCCTCCCAACAGGATGCCGAAAGGAATGGTGCTAAACTGAAGTGCATTTCGTACCGCAAATATTCGTCCCTGTATATCTTCCGGGACATGCTTGTATAGAATTACCATCTGCCCGGCATTGATAAAAGCGATCGGAAGGCTGGCCATCAGTCCCGCAAAGGACCAGATCACCACATTTCTACCCGCACCCATCATAACGTCACCCAATAAAAACGAAAGTAATGCAGATACGTATATCATCTTTGCACTGTTTCCTTTCACTTTTCCGGTGGAAACAATGATACCTCCTACAATTCCTCCAATTCCCATAATGGCATTTACGATCCCTAAGACAACGCTGTTGTTTCCGCTTCTGGCAAGGATCATTGGTGATAAAATATTCTCGTAGGTCAGTCTGGAAAAGAAGTTCAACAATGCCATTGTAATGATAATCATAAAGATTCCTCTGTGCCCTTTCAGGTAGTGAAAACCTTCTGCACACCCGGCGAACATAGACTTCTTTTCCTTTTGCCGGGGTGTATCCTTCGGAATCCTGAGTACGAAAAGCAGGACCAGAAAGGCAAATACAAAGCTAAGCAAATCAATGCTCAGAATCAGCTTGAGTCCTCCGGATGCAAATAGTGAAGCAGCCAGCACCGGGGACAGGACAGTGACCAGATTACCGGAAAACGAATTCATTCCGCTTACCTGCGTCAATTTATCCTTCGGTACAATCTTTCCGATGGCTACCGATGATGCAGGTCCCTGAAAGGCATTCATAAAACCGATGATAAAGTTTACCAGATAGATATGCCATATTTGTAATCCGCTTCTTGCACTTAAAACAAATATAACCGCCGAACACATGGCTGCCATACTGTCTGATACCAGCATAATTTTCTTTTTGCTGTGATGATCCACAAATGTGCCTGCAAACAAACTCACGATGATATAGGGCACATAGTTAAAAAATGTCATCAGAGAAACTGTCATTGCCGAACCGTTCTGCGTATATGCCCATAATACCAATGCAAATCCGGTCATAGAACTTCCTAATTGTGATAATGCCTGACTAAGCCAAAATATAATATATCGATTAAATTGATTGTCCATTGAATTTATCTCCTTATGTTTGTGCTATTTACAACGCTCCATAAGTACAAAATCCAATGCGGACGAAAATTCCTATCTCTGCACAAGTTTCGTCCGTTCATCAGACCTTGTACAGAGTAAAACGCTTAAATCAATTATC
>JAUNIU010000186.1 GCA_030523265.1 Eubacteriales bacterium
GTTAATCTGATTGATTGCTTCGTTAATTTCAACCCCCGGTCTCTTAAGCTCAATTTGTACAATGGGAAGCCCATTGATAAGTACAGTAACATCATAACGATTCTTATATTCAACATCGTTTTTATGCTCTTTATCCATAGTTATCTGGCGAGCCACTTGATAACTATTTCTTGTGGTATCTGATGAAAAGAAATCCAAGTATACAGTCTCATCATTATCCAACGTAAGAATATATTTATCTCGCATAAGTTTTGCCGATTCATACACAGTCTTATTTTCAACAAAGGTCAATACACGAGAAAATTCTGTCTTGGAAAATTCAGCTTTTCCCTTTTTCTCAATTAACTTATCTTTATTAAATAAAGCTAACTGGTTTTTGAAGTTTTCTAAAACATCATCATAATTTTTTAATTCAATATATTCATAACCAATACTCTCAAGTCGGTCTATGAATAAATTCTCTACTTCATACTCGGAAATTCGCCCCATTTCCAGCCTCCTAACCAACAAATTATCTTTCTATCTCAACAACATCATCCAGTCCACATTCCAATGCTATTGCTATTCTTACCAAAACATCCAGAGATACATGTTCATTATTTGCCATCTTTGACATAGTACTGGATGCAATCTGGGTTTGTTTTCTCAATTCAGCCTTTGATACCTCTTTATCAATCAGTAATTTCCAAAGTGGTTTATAATTTACTTTTACATGTTCCATCTATGCAAACCTCCATAAATACTGCTTCATTGATAATAATGTATCCTCAAGTTTTCTCCTTAACAAGTATATCAAAACCATAGCGATTTATCAAGAAATTTGACGATTTCTCGACATCTAAATTTCATTCTCCAGAAGACTATTTACAATCTGCTCCTCCACCCTTACCTTGATTCCATTTACTCTCCGCACCCATTCTAAGGGATTCTCCTTCTTCAACTGCTCCATCACACCCTCCTTTTCCATAATCCTCTTTACCACCAATTTCACTTCCCTATGGCACTCCTCATCCACGTCATGCAAATACTGATTCCAAGTGCCATCCATAAGCATTTTCAAATACTCATGCCTCTGGTATATCATCATATACTCCCCACGCATGATACCGTACTTTTCAATCATATAATCTGTTTTCTGTTCCAGACTGAGCTGTGGATAATAACACCCATCCTCTGCCAAATAATATGTAATTCCATTCTCTAAAATAACTTCCGCTAATTGATTCTCCAGCATAACAAACTCCTCGTCTTTCTGCCGGGTGCATTGCACCCGGACTTATAATTATTCCCGATTCCCATATTGCCTATGGCTTATTATCTACTGCATACTGGAAGTTTCCAAATTCCACGTCTTTTCCAAATCAACATAATCCCCTATATTTCTTGCAGCCCCACACATACCAGCCTGCCAGCACCAGCAAAACATCCACCAAAATCCACATTCCAAAAAGATTAATAGAAACATGCTCTTTTACATAATCCCCGAAATACACCAGTCCTACCAAAATAATTACCGCTACAGAACAATTCCAAACATCAATCCCTTTACGGATATCTTCACCACACTTCTCCCAAAACTTATATATCCCAAATCCAATCAATGCTACTGGTATTATCCATAACAACAGCACCATCGCCCACTTCAGAATAACCGCTGCCACATCATTTGGCACATTTTCTGTCACTTCCGCCACTGATAAAATAGTAGCGTGAATGCGAACTGCAAGTATCCGCATTACTTTTCCCGTTTTCTGGAAAAATCTTATCACATCCTCACAAAATACTCTTTGCCGGATAATAAACAGTATCGTTGTCACAAAACATATCATAGTCAGCACTCCCACATATCCCTGCATTGCCACCTTTTTGGCCTGATACCAAATCTGCCATTGTTGGCGGTTATCTTCTGTCAACCGTTTTGCCTTCTGGTCCGTTAATCTCTGTACCACAGACTGCACACTTAACGCTTTCTGCTTTTCCTGTTCCACATCCGCAATCAATCGGTCAAGCTCCTGCTCTTTCTGATAATACTCCGATTTAACGTGAGCGACCTCTTCCTCTGCCTCCTCTCTGGCCTGCCTCTCGCTGTTCTGCAATTCGCTGTTTTGCCTCTTGAGTTTTTCGTTCTCTTTCAGCACTAAGTCTGCACCGTTCAGTTTCACGATTTTGTCGCTGAGATTCTGAATCTCGGACTTGAGTCTGGATAGCTGTGAGGAATAACTCTGCTCCATTCGGCTCATATCCTGCATTATTTTTTCGGCTTTCTTCTTCCAATCCTGTGCCAGATTCTGTGCCTGCAAGATCTGCGAATCCTTTTCGGATAGCCTGCTCTCGTATTGTTCTCTCAGTTTGTCTTCTATCTCTGTCAGATTGATTCTGCCCTGCTCTCCGATATCCGATACCTGCTGACGGATTATCCCCTCCTGCTCGCTGATAATAGCTTTCTGTGTACAAATCGTTTCGGACTGCTCCTCCAGCAACATCCTGTACTTCGAGATAGTATCGCTCCAATTCTGCATTTTCCCGTTCCCATCTGTCTGCAAGCTCCCGCTCATATCTGGCGGTTTGCTCTCTGGCTGCCGCCTGTCTCTCAAATTCATTTGCCAACGCCTCCTTTGATATATCCAGATGAAATGTTTTGGAAAGATTACTGTCACGCACTTTCTTCCCCTCTGCATTCTGAAAAGTGATGTGCTTCCTGCTGTCCTTCCATATCACGCTCCATCCTCTTTCTGACATATGCTGAATAAATTCCTCCCTGTTGCAACTCATCTCCAACGCATCCAAACAGGCAATGCCACAATTTACCACAAAACTGTCCTTGGCTTCATTCTGCATCAAATGGTATTTGTCCTTGCTCCATGTACTAACTGTTCCCTGCTCCAATTCATTTCCATGAAAATCCCTGCCTTTCTGTGCCACGCTAAGTCCCCGCTCCACGCACATCTGGTTGGTAAAATCTTTCATCCGCTGCAAGTCTTTCTTCGTATTGTGCAGCTTATGACCATCCATAAAGCTGACGGAATTGGTTATGATGTGGCAATGCACATGATTCCGGTCGATATGCACGCCTACCAGACTTTGGAATCCGGCAAACCATTGTTCCGCAAATTCCTTTCCAAACTCCAATGCCTGCTCCGGTGTGATTGTCTCGTCCTCATGCCATGAGATAATGTTGTGGGCATACATCCTGCCAGAATCCTTGCCCCAAATCCGTTTTTCTTCCAAAAAAGATTGGTACACCCCATCATAGGTAATGACATCCATCTCATAAGGACCGATAACCTCCACCAACTCCCCTCTGGTTTTATCCACTCTTGTCACATATTCGATACAGTTCCGCATGGCTCCATGACTTTTTGTAGACTTATTGATTGTCTTATTAATCGCCAAATGGCATCACACTCCTTTCGGAACTGCTGTAACTCCCGATGCACCTGCTCCAATTGTAATTGCTGTGGTATCTGTCCGTAACCATTTGCCACATGTGCCATCTGGTTGATATTGGTTGCCATGCCCCGAAGCTGCCTGTTGGTGTCAGCAAACTGCCCGCTCAGCTTTTGTAATTCTTTTACTTCCTCCCTGCTGGAAACCTTTGCTCCCAATACAGCATTAATAACAAATGACTGCTGCGTCTGACCGGATTCTGCCACTCTCATAGTAAAGGCTGCATATTCCTCCTCCGTCATACGCACTGATACGTTTTTGTTTCTTCTACGCATAAAATCCTCCTTCTCAAATAATAATTAACTGTTACTTCCTGCCGGAAACCCTGCCATATCACAGTAAGAACGTAACGCAAACAATAACTCAAATAGCAAAAATTCCAACAATGATTCCCTCCAAATAATTGACAAAATGTCTCCCTGAAACATCTTCCTGTGCAAAATATAATGCAGTGGGTAGATTTTCCAGCGAATCCGAAAATGGAACGGAGAAACTTCCAGCGGACGTTTCGCAGTTTCTTTTTTCGGAGAGCTGACCAAGGGTTCAAAGGGAGTGGAACTCCCTTGCAAGTTTAGGATGTGCCCGAGCAGGGTGCATCCGGTGCAAAATGGCATGCCGTTTTGCGAAACTTGCCTATCATCCCCACCACGTTTACAGCGATTTTTGAGGGGTGTGGATGCGGGAACTGCAGCGTCTGAAAGAGCGTTGCTTTTTCCGCATCCGCTCCTGAAAAAATTTTCAGAAACCTCCAAGGGGATGATAGTGGTTTTGTGATTTGTCGTAGGGAATAGGTGAACGGAAAACAATGCTCCATTTTGGAGAATTGTTTTCTGCTCGTCCATTCCCGGAAAAAAATCACTCGGCTGCTTCGTAGCCGACCTGCTCCTGCCACATTTGCCGGAAATAGTAATTACTTACTATCCAAACCATCCAGCATTTCCAGTATCATCCGCAGAGACTCCAAGATTTCTATATCCAGTTCCTCTGTCCTCTCCACTTCCTGTAAATGCCTGTCAATCAGCAGCATCTTTCTTTTAATTTCCTCAAATGTCCGTATATTTCCGAAAGTAGTTATCTTCTGATACATACAGCTTTTAATAAAAAAATCTGCCTTGCCCAGCCCAGACAATGCAATCCGGTCATCAATGAGTTTCTTCTCTTCCGGTGACACCCTGAAATTCATAATGACACTCCGTTTTCTCTTTTTAGATTTCGATTTTGGTGTCACACCAGCAATCAGGTTATCCCTGCGGTATATCTTTGCCATATACTGCCTCCTTCCTCAAATCCTCGCCTGCACATACTCCAAATCACCATGATACGGTGTGCCTGCCAGATACCATTCGCCACCGTTGTTCCAGTCCATTTCCATTCGGGTTGCTACCCATTGATTCCCGACCAGAACCTCCATGCATACCCCACAATGAAAACCGCTGTTTTCCCACAAATCAGATACCAGCAGCCCATAACGGTCATTGCCCGTATTATAGCCAAGCCTTCCCTGCACTTTATTTTGCATTTCCATCCACATCGTCCTCCTTTCCCTCTGCCAATTCATCCAACATATCTCTATTTCCATGAGCCGCATCCAGCCTGTCCGCCAGTTCCTT